>JBBKXD010000095.1:0-4361 GCA_037969295.1 Pyrinomonadaceae bacterium
GCGATCCGCAAAGACGGAAAGATTACGAATGTGACCGCGGCGTGGAAAACGCGCGAGATAGATTTTGGCGAAGTGAAGAAACTAGGCGTGACAATTCCGTGGGGCGATGTTGCGACCGCGTACTATTCGACCGGCATTCCGAACATCGAGGTGTTCACAGTAATGCCGAAGAAGAATCTGAAGATGCTAAAGGCGAGCCGCTGGATCGGCTGGCTGCTCGCGACAAAGCCGGTGCAGGATTATCTGCAGAAGCAAATTCCAGCGGGCGGGCCGAGTGATGAGGAACGCGCGAAAGGCAAAACGTATCTGTGGGGCGAGGCAAGTGATCTGAACGGCAACCGGGTCGAATCGCGAATGCAGGGACCGGAGGGTTACACGATCACCGCGCTCGCCGCGCTCAACATCGCACAGAAAATTCTCGACGGAAACGTCACGCCGGGATTTCAGACGCCTGCTAAAGCGTATGGCGCAGAGCTGGTCCTCGAAATTGAGGGCGTAACGCGCGAAGACGTTACATGATCATAAAGAGCCTTATATACGGGGGCTGTCCTCGGGCAAGTAATTCCGCACGGGCTTCCGGCCGCCGCTAGAGCACGGAATAAGTTCATGTAAACGACCGGCTACGGCGCCGACGCAAATTCATTCTTGTACTTTTCGTTTAGCAATTTCATCTCGGCCATGAATCGTACAAATTCGGGAGCCTCCCTGATGTTATGGAAGCTGGAGTCATTTTCAAACAACGGAAAGCACGGAAGTCCGTCGTCGGCTGCATTTCGCAACCATTTGACCGCGTCCGCGGTTCTATCCATAAGGGCATACGCGGCGGCGATATTGTAAGCGGTGTGGTGAAAATGTCCGAACCCCTCTCCTACTTCTATGGCGCGCTGAATGGTTTTCCCGGCTTCGTTCGCTTTCCCCTCCTTCGCCAAGATCATAGCCTTCACGCTTGTGACCGTGCCTCCCGGGTCCGTCGAATGCGTGTTCAAATAGTCGTTCACCACATCCGATGCCTCACCGGCGCGTCCAACTTGAAACAGGGCCGTCGCCTCTTGAAATGCCCAAAGCGATGGATTTTTATCGAGCGGAGTGCTGTTATAGATCTCAAGAGCCTTTCCGTAATCAGCACGGTACATGGCAATCACGCCAAGTCGATATCGCGCCATAGTATTGCCCGGATTTATTGAAACCGCCTTTTCGACCTCTTGTGCGGCTTTATCAAATAAACCGATGTGAAGATAAACAAGCCCTAGTTGGTGGTGTGCTTCATCAAGGTTTGGGTCTAGGGCAAGCGCCCGCTGGTAAGATCGAATGACCTGATCATGGGGAAAGCGATTTCCGTGTGTCCACATTATCAAGCCGCGCGCGAAATGGCCCTGGGCCAGATCAGGGTTCAAAGTAAGAGCCTTTTCCACGGCAACTTGGGCATCCTCGGTCAGCTTTCTCCGTTGGTCGTTCGACGCGAGATAGAATGCCTTGACGTTGTAGGCTCGCGCAAGTTCGGCATATGCCGGTGCAAGACCCGGATCGATGGCAACGGCCTGCTCAAGCAACTGTATGGATCTCTCGTTGTTATCCTGGTTTTCACTTCCGGCATTAACTCTGCCTCGCAGATAGTGATCATAAGCCGGGGAACCTGTGTAGTCTTCGACGCCCTTGGCTTTTGGCTGAAGGTAAAGTAGGCCAAAAATGACGGCAGCGGCCACAAGGATAACGGCCACGGTCAAGAATTTGATTGACAGCAGCCGGTTAATCCTCCCACCAAAGGCATCTCGCATTTCTGCCGTATGCGGTCTTTCGCCCGATACTGGCTTCGAGCTCGAGATCGCAGTCGTGCCTTCCAAAACCATTGGTGAAAGAATGTTTTTCAGATGTGCCGAAAGATTTTCTTTAAGTTCTTTTACGTCGGCGAGCGCATCTCCCATCGTTTGATAACGATCGTCCGGAGCTTTTTGGAGCGTCTTCGAAATGATCCGCTGCAAGGCATCAGGTATGTCGGCGGCAAAACGAGCAAGCGGGTCCGGCTCTTTGTTAATAAGATTTGCAAACGATTCAGAGTTGGTTTCGCCGGCAAATGGAGTGCGACCCGTGATCATCTCGTATAATAAAACACCCACGCTGAATATATCCGTTCGATGATCGACTCCGGTGCCCTTGGCCTGCTCGGGCGACATATATTTAACGGTACCAAGGATCAGACCTTTGGCGGTTTGGTTTTGTTTTTCGATTTCGTCTTGCAATCCGATCAGGGAGTTCGGTTCTGGTATCAGTTTGGCGAGGCCGAAGTCGAGTACCTTTACATAGCCGTCGCGCCGGATAATGATATTTTCGGGCTTAATGTCGCGGTGAATTATCCTGGCAGAATGGGCAGTCGCCAGAGCCTCGGCAACTTGTATAGCAGTGTTCAAGGCTTGGGATATATCAAACCCGCCTTCCCGCAGCATATCGCGAAGAGTACGTCCGTCAATATACTCGCTTACAATGTAATGCGAACCGCCGGTCTCGCCGAACTCGTATACCGTGAGGATGTTCGGATGGTTCAGCGCGGACGCAGCCTTCGCTTCCTGAATAAAGCGTCTGAGGCCGTCGCCATCATCTTCGTAATTCTCATTAATGATTTTGATCGCGACCTTTCGTTCGAGTTTATCGTCTTTGGCCAGATAAACTTTTCCCATTCCGCCGGCACCTATAAGCTCAACAATCTCGAAACGGTCAATGTAGGTTCCCGATAAAAGTTCGACCGATGAACAATCGTTGGTCGCCAACCCAACCCTTTCGATAAAGTCAGATTCGTCTGAACGCAAGAGTGCCTCTACTTCGCGACGAAGATCGGGATTTCCAGCACATTCGTGTTCCACAATATCTTCGCGCGCCTCTGGCTTAGCGCTGACGGCCGCATTAAAGATTAATTTGATCTTTTGCCAGTCTGTCTGGTTCACGACGACGTTCCCTTTTTAAGCTCCGCGCCTAGCCATGCCCTCGCAATTCGCCATTCGCGCTTGACGGTTGTCGGCGATATTCCAAGGATCCGCGCAGTGTCATCAACGTCGAAACCGCTGAAAAAACGCAACTCGGCAATCCGGGCCTGTCGAGGATCGAATTCGGCCAGTTTGTTGAGCGCACGGTCAAGGGCAAGCAGCTCGATGAGGTCCGTCGGCTCGGCCGCCACGACAACATCATCAAGCGGTACATGTATTGCTCCTGCTCCGCGCTTTTCCCTGTCCCTGGTTCTCGCGTGATCGACCAGAATACGCCTCATCAGAGTGGCGCAGATCGCAAAAAACTGTGTGCGGCTCTCCCATTCGAAAGTCGGGCGCTGGCAGAGCTTGATATAGGTCTCGTTGATCAGAGCGCTCGTCTGAAGCGTGTGTCCCGGCCGCTCGCGGCGAAGAAAGTTGTGGGCCTGCCTATGTAGTTCTTCATATATAAGCGGAAAAAGGTCGTTTGCCTCTTGCCTGCCGCCATCGCTCCAAGCTCGGAGCATTTTCGTAATTTCCAAAGATGAAATTTTGAGGTCGGGCACCGCTTGCGTCTCCGGCTGATTTCCAGTTGGGTAGCTAGAAATTATAGATTTTCGGTCCTTTCGTCAATTTTTTGGTCCCGTTTTTCATAAATTGTCGCACATGTATACAGGGGTCGCTCTTTTCGGCCCGATAGAAGAAATTGAGGAGAACCTATATGAAACAGAAAATTATTATTCGGGCGTCGTTAGTGCTTGGCTTACTCATGATTATCGCCGTTCCGGCCGGTGCACAAGGTAAGAACAACGCAGATGATGTGACAATGGAACTTATCGGACAGGTGATCAATCCGTCAGCGACTAGTTCAATTCAGGTGGGATATCTGTCCTACGTCAACGGCCTGGAATCGCAAGTATTTACGGGCACACCCAACAATGAAACGTCTGCGCTTCTTACGTTTTACAGCGACACGGTCACTTCCAGGGTCATCAACAACGGCTCTATCCGAACAATCAACCGCGAAGGAACATTCACCATATATTGGGATTCGGCTCCGAACGGAAACTTCAGCGACCCGAACACGTTTCGCGACGGCGTTCCGGTGCTTACGGCCAATTTGCGTCATCAGGTCATAGTCGATACCGTGACATCCTCCTTTACGGCAACTTTTGTTCTGACCGTTACATCAGCGGACCAGTTTCAGATCGGCAGCGAATATGTGCGTCTTGGAAGGATCGGGCAGAAGCTTAGACTGACATTTATTGGGCACCTAAACTCGCCCAGTCCGCCTTCCGGCTATATCTCCGGAATGGTTATCGGAGGTTAATTCTGCTTCATGCCGAACGTAGAAACTGGGAGTGGCGTAGCTACAATTGCCGCGCCACTTTTTAAGATGGACCCGGC
>JBBKXD010000096.1:0-11805 GCA_037969295.1 Pyrinomonadaceae bacterium
TTCTTGACGATCTTGTGATAGACCTGCTCGAACAGACGCGGCACGGCGGACATGATAGTCGGCTTGACCTCCTGCAGATGCGCTGCGATCTGGTCGAACGCCGAGCAATAACTTATCGAAACACCATTTGCACAGAGCACATAAAATACCGTTCGCTCGAAAATATGCGAGAGCGGTAGAACGGCCAGGCTGCAGTCCGAAGTTTTTATCGGAAGGCCTTTTGAGATAGTAACGATGTTCGAAACGAAATTATCATGGGTCAGCATGACGCCCTTCGGCTCGCCCGTCGTTCCCGACGTGTAAATTATCGTCGCCAGATCGTCGCCGTCCACCTTCGCAAGTTCCTCCTCGAAGTCTATTTCAGAGGCCGCGTCTCCGTGGTTTTCTACCGATTCGAGACTGATCGAGCGCTGTCCATTCTCCGGAAGCGCATCGCTATCAAAGAAGATCAGCTTCTCGAGACGTTCGACGCTTCGGATCGCTTCTTCGGCGTGCTTGAAAAGTTTCGTTCCCGAGACGCAGAGCATTTTTGCTCCGGAGTCCTCGAGGATAAAGCGGATCTGCTCGACCGCCTGGGTTGTGTAGATCGGGACGTTGACCGCGCGAAGCGAGAGGATCGCAAGATCGACAAGCGACCATTCCGGCCGATTCTCCGAAATAATGGCGATACGATCGCCCGCTTTTACACCGAGCGAAGCGAGTCCGCGTGCGATTCGTTTGACGCGTGCGATCGCATCGAGACCAGATATTCGGTTCCATGTGTCACCGACCTTGTACGCCAGGGCATCGGGTTTGTTGTTGCGACGAAAGGACTCGATGCAAAAGTGAGGGATCGTTTGAGGAATAGTCTCAAAGCCGATCAGATTTTCAGCGTTCATCTATATTCGCTTGGGGGAATGGTCGGAAGTATTCGGATCGATTCTTATTCTTGCAGAGTGGGCCTTTTAAGTCCAACACTTTATGTGCCGATAACCGGCGCCAGACGGGCAACGAGAGCATTTCCGGCGAAGATCGAATCCGTCTCGTTTTAGATACGAATGGCTGCGGGTTCCTCTTATCAGGAAAAACGCGCAGCCACGCTTGATTCGAAAAATGTCCGATCAGACCGTCACAAGCGGCGGCTCGGCCGACACCGTTTTATACAACGCACGGCCATAAAGCCAGTAACGAACTTCGCGTCCGAACGCATCGAAAAGTTCTTTCTGGTCGCCGGTCTCGAGCACTTCTTTTTCGACAAGATATCGAGCAAAAGCTGCACCCGGGTCGCCTACTACAACCCGATCAGGTGTTTGTGTATATAGCATATTGCGATGTTTCTCTTGACACGTATAATAGCACTTTGCTATATTGCTCATGTCTCGGGGACACGCCACCGCGATGAGAATAATTTCTCGCAAGATGATTCGGGAATACGGGGCACGCAATCCTGCGGCGAAGAAACCGCTCGACGAATGGTTCCGTCGATTGAGAGCAACGGCGGCGAAAAACTTCCCTGAATTAAAGCTCACATTCCCGACTATGGATCAAGTGGGGACATGCACGGTCTTCAACGTCGGCGGTAACAAGTACCGCGTGATTGCGAAAATCGTTTACAGGTTTCAGACGGTGTATCTAAGATCGGTGATGAGCCATAAGGAATATGACAAGGATAAATGGAAGTCCGATTGTGAATAAGCGGATGCGTCGGTGGAGGCAGTATGGTCGCGATACGGAAACAGAGAACTGAAAACAGAGAAATTGTCGGATATTCGGAGCTCCTGGCTGAGTATTTGCCGACGGTGATCAGCTCCGAGAAGGAGAACGAGCGAGCGCTGATGAAGCTCGACCGCCTGATCCAAAAGGGCGAAGAGAACTGGACCGCGGCGGAAGCTCGCATCTTCGAACTGCTTTCCTGTCTGGTGGAAAAATTCGAGGACGAGGCGTACCCGATCGGGAAACTTACTTCGCCGGTCGAAAGCTTACAAGTACTTATGGAGGAGCGCGGGCTCAAGCAGGCGGATCTTGCGCCCATCTTCGGCGGGCAATCGGTCGTTTCAGATGTCCTGAAGGGTAAGCGGGAGATCAACGGCCGGCAGGCGAAACAGCTTGCGGAAACTTACCATTACCCGATAGCTGTCTTTCTTTAGGCCGCGGCCGCCGGCAAACAAATCGCCGCCCTCGTCTTCGTTCCTTCCATGGAAATTACTCACTTGCAGCTGTGCCGGAATTTTACGACCCGAATGCTCCTGCTTGAACGCCAAAAATCATTCTTCGCCATAGAAGGCGGCAAGTGTAGCCAATTCTTTTTGCGCGAGTTTCTTTACGTTCTGATTCTTCATCTTCGAAGCCGATATCTTAATTGACATCATAATTAAATGGCAATCATTTTTCGCTCGTTCGCGGTGGCGCTCAGAGCTTCGAAGAGCAGTCAAATCTCGTACCAACTGCAGGTGGTAAAACTCATCCGGATCTGAATCTAATAGTTGCTGTATTTTCGGAACGGAGTATTCGTCTTGTGCAGCTATTTCCGTTGATAGCTGATAATTCGGGTGAATCGCAAGTCCACACTTCTGCAGAGCAAGCAACTCGCCTAATGAAAGAGTTTTCACCCGGTCACTATAGACAACTGATCCATCGCGGAGAGCCTCCTTGCAAATCTGCGGCGTCAAACTTTGGCTATCGCTTGCAGTGAACGTCCCGCACTGAATGATGAACGCGGACAAAGAGATCGTTATCCAGAAAAATATCTTCATTGTTTCTTAACCCCAGTTTAGTATTTGTCCAAGTTCTTCATGGGCAGAGTAAATTCGGATTCTCTTCGAAGAAGGTCTTAGAATTCCTCTGGTTGGTATATGCCCTCTCCTCGAAATGATTTCCGCCGCCTTCTTTTCCTCCATACCGAAGGTATTCAGCTCCGTATCGTACTTCGAATAGCTTAGACTCCTTGTATTGCATTACGTGTGTGAACTCATGCACAACCAATGCCATCCCTGCTGCAGTACTAACGTTATAAAGCGAAGCCATTCGAAAAAAACTCGTGTAATCAAAAGTGAAAGCATCGGCCTGCGGTGTGAGTTCTTGATAGTCGTCAGTGTCTGCATAACCAATTTGGGTCAAACCCAATAATTTCTATCTAGCGATCGATAGTTTATCGCTTCGCTGATGTGGCCGGGTTGAATATCTTCGCTCGCGGCGAGATCGGCGATGGTCCTCGACACTTTCAGGATGCGGTCGTGTGCGCGGGCCGAGAGGCCCTGGCGGGTCATCGCCTTCTCGAGAAGCGCTTCGCACTCCGAATCGAGCGGGCAAAATATTCTGATCTGCTTTGGTGACATGGCCGAGTTCGAAAAAACGCCGTCGCCTTCAAATCGTTTCAGTTGAATATCGCGTGCGTGGATCACGCGATCTCGTATCTTCTCCGACGGATCGCCGACCGGGACGTTCTTTCCTCTTAGCTCCTCAAACTTTACGGCCGGCACATCGATATGAATATCGATGCGATCCATCAACGGGCCGGACACCTTGCTGACATAGCGCTGGATCTGGAATTCGTTGCACGTACAGCGGCGTGGGTTCGATCCGAAGTATCCGCACGGGCACGGATTCATCGACGCGACAAGAGTAAAGTTCGCCGGGAAGGTCAGCGACGTCGCCGCTCGCGAGATGGTCACCTGTTTGTCTTCCATCGGCTGACGGAGGACCTCGAGCACACTGCGATCGAATTCCGGCAGCTCATCAAGGAAAAGAACTCCCAGATGAGCGAGCGAGACCTCACCGGGCCGCGGGATCGATCCGCCACCTATCAAACCGGCTTGCGATACCGTGTGGTGCGGCGATTTGAACGGGCGCTCTGTAATCAAGCCCGATCGCCCGGTAAGCCCGGCAACCGAATGGATCTTTGTGATCTCGAGCGCTTCTTCGAACTCGAGCGGCGGCAGGATCGTCGGCAGACGTTTCGCGAGCATCGTCTTCCCGGATCCCGGCGGACCGACAAAAAGAATGTTATGACCGCCGGCGCTCGCGACTTCTAGCGCTCGCTTCGCAGTCGCCTGTCCGCGGACCTCAGAAAAATCGAACCGGTTGCTGATCGCCCGCTGCTTTAGTTCCGCAATGTCGAGTATCAACGGCGGCACACGGGTCCGGTCTCCCGATCCGATCTCCTGAACGAGCAACGCGGCTTCACGCAGATCGCGGACCGGATAGACATCGAGCCCCCGCACGACGGCCGCCTCGGTGGCGTTCTCTTCCGGGAGCAGGAGATGCTTGATACCGGCTCCGCGTGCGGTCAATGCGATCGAGAGCGCTCCGCGTACCGGCCGAATGCGTCCGTCGAGAGAAAGCTCACCGACGCTCAGAACGTTGGTCAGATTCTCCAAGCTTCCGAGATCGCCGTGCGCACCGAGAATGCCGAGGGCGATCGGAAGGTCAAAGCTTGCCCCTTCTTTTCGTACGTCCGCGGGAGCGAGATTAATGGTTGTCTTGTGAATCGGGAAGAAGTATCGACTGTTGGTGATCGCGGCCCGGATGCGTTCGCGTGATTCGCGGATCGCGGTATCGGGAAGCCCGACGATCGTCACGGGCTGGCCTTCATTTTCCTTCGCGACAGGCTGAAGGTTAACTTCGATATCTACTATGAGTGCGTCGATGCCATAGACGGCTGCCGACTGGGAGAGGAACAGCATAGTTATTAAATTTTTCGAGATTGTATATCATCTTGATACGAAATGAAAACCGTATTCGAACCGCAAGACGCAAACTTTGAGAGCCGCGTTCGCCGCAGTTTTTTGCGGCAGCGCGTGATGCATCTGATCGGAGCATCGTTGACGGTCGTCGAACCCGGAATCGTTGAGATCGAGATCGCCCCGCGCGAAGACCTGTCGCAGCAGGACGGCTTTATGCACGCCGGCATTGTCACGACCGTGCTCGACAGCGCGTGCGGCTATGCCGCCTTTACCCTGATGCCCGCCGATGCGTACGTCCTGAGCGTCGAATTCAAGGTCAACCTGCTCGCTCCCGCCAAGGGAGATTTGATCACCGCTCGGGCCGAGGTCAAACGCTACGGCCGGACGTTGACCGTCTGCACAGCGGACGCCGTCGCGGACGGAAAAATTTGTGCGACGATGCTCGCGACGATGATCTGCCGAAGCCTGAAACCGCGCAAGAATTGAAAACGTTAAGGACCTTAACCTGACCTATCGCCCGAGCATTTAAGCAGGTATGTACTGCTTAACCCTTTGAAACTAGCTATTTACAGTCATCGTTCAAGTGCGCTAGGATGCTTCGTCTGAAGGCAGGTCCCGTTTTATGAAAGCTGGCACGATAACTTTTGAGATCCCGGAAAAGCGTCTGGAGCCGTTGGTCGGCGAGCTGCGCGAGTCCATAAAGGCTGATTGCGGAACCGAGTATTCCGAATCGGCGATTAGGAATTCGGTGGTCGATTGGCTCGGTGCGCGGCTCGATCTTCTTTTTGAAGACGCAGTTGAGCGTTTAACCTCGCCCTCTTACGAAGACGCGCGAGAATTTGCACGAATGCTCGACGAGGCGGAAGGGGTTTCGGTTCCGGCCCCTTCGCGGGTCGTCGCGATGTCTGGACACGAAGCGACGGTGTTTACTGGATATCGTGCGTTTTCGTTGGAAAAAATGGCGGCGATGGTATCGTATCTTGCGAGTCGGACGTCCGATCTTTATAAGACCAAGTTGAACAAGCTGCTTTTCTACGCAGACTTCGCGAATTACTACCTTCAGGGTTCTTCGATCTCGGGTTCACGATACGTGCACCTTCCGTACGGACCGGTGCCGGACAGCTATGAAGAAACCCTCGAAACCTTAAATCACTATGGCGTGATCGATATTTCCAAGCTTAATTCGGCAGAATTGGTGCGTTCGGGTGAGAATTCTGCCCCTGATTTCCTTAGTCCCGAGGAAAAGCGTTCTCTCGACTGGGTCCTGGAGACGTTCGGCGATATGTCGGCCACGCAACTTACCGAGATCTCGCATAGGGAAAAGGCGTATAAGAATACCCGGACCGGCGAGGAAATAGCCTACGAATACGCTAAATTCATGGCTAAATTGCCCCCGAAAACGAGTTAAATATCGTCGGGAAAAAGTTATTGACTTTGCCCTAGGGGCTCGGTTAAGATTGTCCCACTAAAAACGTTTTTTAGTAGCCAAAAAGGGGAACGGGTTGCCTGTTTCCCGGCCTATCGCTCGCTCGCTGGTAAAATCCGGTCCGGAAAGTAACCCTTGAGATCAACGTTCGGTAGGGACACTCGTGAAGGTCATGTCGGCGCAATGCTCTTGACTTGAAATAGGGTAGAAATAAGATGAAATGGGCCCGCTGCCTTAACCGGTGCGGGCCCTTTTCTTTGCTCGCCCGGAAAAGTTACGTCTCATCGATTTTCTGCAAGTTTTCCATACCCTTTCGTTCATTCGCGGTGATCAATCGGCAGTAGAAGTTTTCAGTTTGCTAAAAGCTATTGGGAGACTGAGCTGCGCATGATCACCGGTCATGAATTGCGGAGTCGAAATACAGACTGCTTCGGCTGAAAGAACCGCTTTCTCGCAGTCGGTTATTCCATCGTCGAAAGGTGGCTCTGACCAATATAATGAACATCAAAATAATGAGAAGACAGTCTCGATTAGGGATTTGGGATTTGGGATTTGGGATTTTGCTAGCGACGGTTTTGGTCGCTGCGTCGGCGTGCAGCGGCACTCCGGAAGTGAAACCTCCGGCGTCGCCAAGCCCGAGCCCGGCAACATTACCGGCATCATCCCCCTCAGCTAGTCCCGCAACAAATGGCGCCAGCACGGCCAAAGCCGATGCACTTGTCGGACGTTGGCCAGGCGTAGAGGGAACACACCTTAACATCACCAAGAAAGGCGACAATTACTCGGTCGAGATCGCAAACCTCGATGGCGCGAAAACCTTCGACGGAACAGCCAAGGGCGACGTCATCGAGTTTACCCGTAACGGCAAGACTGAAACGATCAAGACCGCGACCGGGGCTGAAACCGGAATGAAAGGTTTTGAAAAGGAAACCAATTGCGTGGTTGTGACAAAAGGCAGCGAGGGTTTTTGTAAGAAATGATCTCCTTCGCGAGTTGAAAGAAGGGCGGGCGACAGCGTCCGTCCTTTTTTTTATTTTCACGAGCGGGGTTCGGGAAAGTGGTTCGGATAGATTACACTCGCCAAAAGTAGATCGGAAACTTAGACAGGTTGAGGTAAGAAAGCAATGATCAGGATCGCCATAATAATCGGCAGCACTCGGCCCGGACGTAAAGGCGAAGCGGTCGGGCGATGGACATTCGAAGTAGCTTCGAAGCGAAACGATGCGGAATTCGAGCTCGTCGATCTCGCGGATCAGAATCTGCCGCTGCTCGATGAGCCCGTTCCGCCGTCAATGGGGCAATACACTCATGAGCATACAAAACGATGGGCGGCGAAGATCGACTCATTCGATGCGTTCATATTCGTCACGCCCGAATATAATCACGGAACGTCGGGAGCACTGAAAAACGCCATCGATTTTCTGTTCAAAGAGTGGAACAACAAGGCCGCCGGTTTTGTGGGCTACGGAAGCGCGTACGGTGCACGGGCAGTCGAAAGCCTTCGTCTGGTGATGGGCGAATTGATGATCGCCGACGTCCGAGCTCAGGTAATGCTGTCGCTATTCACCGATTTTGAAAAACACACGACATTCAAACCGGATGAGCGCCATGAGAAAACCCTTAATACGGTTATCGATCAAGTTATCGCCTGGGGAACGGCTTTGAAACCCCTCAGGACGCAAAGCTAGGCAACATTTGCCTTTACCTTTTGGGCTATTCGTCATAAAATTCTCGCGTGGTCATGCAACTTGTGTCTGGAGGTGGTTCATCAAAGACGCGGACAAAGTAATTAATCCCGGTAGTTTTCCAGGAGTAACTATGGATTCAAGCACCGCGGCGATCGAAAAAAAAGCCGCCTTTGCTTTTGAGGATGCAGCCGAGCTTCCTCTTCTCCACGCGCCCGTTTCACAAGTTATCCCGACAGAACAAGCAGTCGCCTTCGATCCGAACGCGTCCGACCTGACCTTGTGTCAGCTTGCCGCGAATGGCAATCTCCCGGCTTTTGAGGTCATTTATCAGCGATACCATCGGCGCACTTACAGCCTGACGATGCGAATGACAAACAACGCGTCCGAAGCCGAAGATCTTACGCAAGAAGTTTTCATACAGCTTTTCCGCAAAGCTGGAAGCTTTCGTGGAGATTCGGCTTTCTCAACATGGCTGCACCGGCTAACCGTGAATCAGGTGTTGATGCACTTCCGCCGACGCAGCGTGAAGAACGAAAAAGTTTCCGATAGCGGCGAGATGCCCGAGCAGACGGTGCATGGAACAGCTAATCCGAATAAGATGCCGGTCGTCGACCGGATCGCCTTGAAGAACGCCATTGCTGAGCTGCCGAACGGATATCGAAATGTTTTCGTACTACACGACGTCCAGGGTTACGAGCATGAAGAAGTCGCGCGAATGATGGGCATCTCCGTCGGCACTTCAAAATCGCAGCTTCACAAGGCGCGGCTTAAGCTGCGTGGGCTGTTGATCAAAGAAAAAAATTAGAAAATCGCAGGTCTCGTTCTCGGTGGGGTGTTTGATGCTCTGCTCGCGGAGTTGCGTTTGGAGGTCGGCAGCCTGCGGCCGTGAGAAGTTGGTCAGTTAAGGCAACCCTTTGCGGTAACAACTAATCTATCTAGATTGAAAAGCGAACAAGGTGGAAGTGGTTGAGACGGGTCCCGGGCCCTTGCGTAAAAATGAATTGCACGGAGTGTCTAGAATATATCAGCTCGTACTTGGATGGAGAGCTTGATGAAAGAAAGTCGGGTAACATGCGGATGCATTTGAGCGTCTGCGCCGGCTGCGCGAAGCTTTGCGAAGACTTCGCCGCGATCCTTGAGTCATGTCGCGAAAATGTCCCTTCCGAGATCATCCCGCCCAACTCGCAGGCTTTGTGGTGCCGCATAAACAATCTGATCGAAAGCGAAATAAAGCCTGAGGTGGTTGAGGAACCCAAGAAGGGCTGGTTCACACGCGGATGGAACATGACGTTCTCGCAAGCCGGCGCGGCCGTCTTGGCGATCGCCATGATCAGCTCCTTGCTGACGATCGTCGGGATACGAAATTATTTTGAACCGTCGGGCGAAGATTTCACATCGAGGTCGGCTGCGTCGCAAACAACCTTTGAAAAGATCCTCAGCAAAGTCGGATTGACGGAAACTCCGCTGCAAGCCAGAGAACGCCGAACAAGAGAGCAGCAGGCAGCCATCGAATATTGGACAAAGCGCGTTCAGCAACGCCGCGGACAGTGGGACGTAAAGATCCGCGATGCTTTTGATAGAAATCTGCATCTTATCGATGAGTCGGTCAGCGAATATAAGATCATTCTGCAGGAAAACCCCGATGACGATTTGACGGGAGAAATGCTCGACGCTGTATTGAATGACAAGATGGACTTGCTCCGCGAGTTTTCCGACCTTTAGTTTTGTTGGCAAAATGGCCCGTGTTTTGAAAGATCGCTTCTACTCCTTCGCCGGAAAAACTACGATTCTTCTTTTGTTGAGCGTAGTTTTTTTCTTTGCGCCATTCGAGGCTTCGGCACAGCGACGTTTCTCAAAAACTTATCCCGCGACGCGTGGCGTTCGTCTGACCCTGACAAACCGCTCGGGAACCGTTACGGTCGAAGGTTGGAACCGCCCGGAGGTACAGATCCAGGCATATCTCGAAGCGCCCTCGGCCGCCATCAATCCTCAGTTAGTGGACGGGACGATCTTTGTCAACATGGTAAAGGACAACTACGGCCGGGGTGATGTAGGTAGCGTGAACTTCACGATCCGCGTCCCTTTCGATGCAGGGGTCGATATCGAAACAAAAGTCGGGAATTTAAACGTCAGCAACGTGCGTGGAGGCCTCGTGCGTGCAAAGATCTCCAGCGATGGCGACATTACTCTCACGAACATCAGCGCCCAGATAGTATTAGCAGAGAATGGGATCGGAAACATCTTCTTTGACGGCGATATCCTGTCAGGCGGTAACTACCGGTTCACGTCGATGAGCGGCGACATCAACCTTCGCGTTCCCTTCAACTCTTCGTTCAAGCTCATCGCCACGGCACCGTCGACGCGGAGCATAAACCTCGGATCGTTCTCCGGCGGCAACCTGCGTTTCATTGGCGATGGCAGACGCGTGACCGGGCAGGTCGGAGATGGCAGCTCCTACCTCACCGTGACAAATCAGCGCGGAACTATAGCTTTCATCCGCCGCTAGAAAATAGAAAGTTATTGACCCGCCCAGTACTTCACCCTAAGATAAGAGTGGCCTCTCCGATCTTTCCCGCTCGATTCGATCAATACAATAATGAAAAAACAAAATGCGCTTTTGCTGGCTTTTTTGGTAGCCGCCTTTTCGATTAATGCTTTTTCGCAGTCGAAACCACTTCTAAAACGGACAACCTATAAGACAGACAAGTTCGATTTCGGCGTAGGTGGCACGCTTTCCGTAACCGGTGCTCCGGTCGGGTCGATCCGCATCGAAGGCACAAAGAGCCGTGAGATCGAGATCTCCGCCGAGATCGAAGTGAGCGCCAGCAGCGAAGCGGACCTCGCGAGGCTCAGCGACATTACGACGTTTGTTCTCGAAGAGAGTCTCGGACGCATCGGCATCATTAGCGTCGGCACGCATGATAAAAAGTTCATAAAGAAACTCGGAAAAAAATTCCCGAAGCAGCTTCTAGGCCTGCCGTTTCGAATCGATTACGTGATCAAGGTTCCACAGTACTGCGATCTGCAGATCGACGGTGGCAGTGGTGATCTGGTCATCCGTGGTGTCGAAGGGACGTTTAGGCTCAACTATCTTGAAACGAACGCGAAGCTCGATCTAAAAGGCGGCGGAGTTATAGCCGTCTTCGGAAAAGGGACCGTCGATCTGACTGTTCCCAGTGCGAGCTGGCGCGGGAGATTCGCGGATGTCCAACTCGTCTCCGGCGAAATGAATATACATCTGCCGAACGGCATGAACGCAGAACTCGATGCGACCATTCTACGAACCGGAAAGATCGAGAACGACTATTCCGGACTCACGCCACGAGTTCGAAAGGCAGAGTTCACAGAAAAATCGATCGTCGCGAAATCCGGAGTCGGTGGACCTTCGCTCAAGTTCACGGTTGGCGACGGCACCCTCACGATCAACAGTTTGGAGTCCCGCCTTTAGGCAGCCGTCTTTTTGTTATCTGAAGTTGCGCGGTAATATCTAACTGCCGGCTAGAGCCGGTACTCCAAACATGACGATTAAATCAGATTTGTGGCTTCGGCGGATGGCCGAAGAGAGGCAAATGATCGATCCGTTTCTGCCGGAACTCGTCCGCGAGGTCAATGGCAGCCGGATCATTTCAGCCGGTGCTTCGAGCTATGGTTACGACATGCGTCTCGCCGATGACGGATTCAGGATCTTCTCATCCGTCTACGGGGACGAGATCGATCCGAAACGGTTTGATGAGGCGTCGTCGCTGATCGAGCCTCCGGTGAGGACCGCCGACGATGGAGCAAAGTACTACCTTTTGCCCGGCCATCACTACGGACTCGGCGTAACGGTCGAGACGTTTCGAATGCCCCGCAACGTAACCGGCATCGCGCTTGGAAAGTCTACGTACGCGCGGGCCGGGTTGCTCGTCAACACAACACCGCTCGAGGCCGGCTGGACGGGCCGGCTCGTTGTTGAGATCGCAAATCTCGCCAACCTGCCTCTTCGCGTTTACGTGAATGAGGGCATCGGCCAGATCCTCTTTTTCGAATC
>JBBKXD010000097.1:0-3997 GCA_037969295.1 Pyrinomonadaceae bacterium
ATCGCAAATGCATAGGTTGGAATCCTGGGGAAAAATCTCGGTGTGCTCTGTGGCTAAAGTTCTCGCTGCATCAACAGATCGGTCTGCTCATCCTTGCCTAGCAGAAACACGTGACTCCCTACGACGTGGAATCCGTTCTTCTCGTAAAACCGTTGAGCGCGCGGGTTGTATTCCCAGACGCCGAGCCACATGACATCACGGTTTTCAACCATTGCTCGTTCAAAACACGCGGTCATCAGGGTTTGTCCTACTCCCTGGCCAAGATGTTTCTGATGTGAGTAGAGACGTGAGAGCTCGATCGGGCGTTCGGCGGTGACGCCCGGCTCGATGTTGTCGATTATGATCTTCGAATACCCCGCCGCTTCGTCACCGATCTCCGCGATCAGGAAGATGTTCTTTGCGTCCGAAAGTTCGGCCGCGATCTGTTCCGGATTGAACGCCTGACGCATGTAATAGTTCAGATCGTCCGGCGCGTTTTTCGGATGATGTGCAAATGCGTCCCAGAACGTCGTGTACGCGAGATCTGTCAGAACTTTCGCGTCTTCGGGAACGGCTTGGTGGATGGTGATCTCAGACATGATTTAGCCGCGGATCTACCGGATACACGCAGATCAGATCCGCGAGATCCCTTTCGCTCAGCGGCAACAATTTATTTCATTATCAATTTCGCGATCGTCTGAAGCTGCATGTTCGACGTTCCCTCGTAGATCGAGCCGATCTTCGAGTCGCGCCAGAATTTCTCGACGGGATAATCCTTGACGTAGCCGTAGCCGCCGAAGAGCTCGATCGCCTTCGACGAGACGCTTTCGGCGCACCGCGACGAGTAGAGCTTTGCCATCGCGGCCTCTTTCAGAAATGGCTTTCCTGCATCCTTCAACCGCGCCGCGTTGTAGACGAGCAGCCGAGTCGCTTCGATATCGACCGCCATCTCGGCGAGCTGGAATTGCACGGCTTGAAAACTTCCGATCGTCTGGCCGAACTGTTCGCGCTCGGCTGTGTATTTTAGGGCCGCTTCGAACGCGCCCTGCGCGATGCCAAGCATCTGTGCCCCGATCCCGATGCGCCCTTCGTTGAGAGTCTCGATCGAGACTTTGTAGCCTTTGCCTACTTCGCCAAGCACGTTCTCTTTCGGAACCTTGCAGTTGTCGAGGATCAGCTCGGTCGTCGACGAAGCGCGAATGCCGAGCTTGTCTTCTTTCTTTCCGACTGAAAAACCTTCGAATTGTTTTTCGACGATGAATGCGGTGATGCCCTTGTAACCCGCATCCGGATCGACGGTCGCAAACAGCACAAAGATCTCCGCTTCGTTACCATTTGTGATCCAAAGTTTCTGTCCCGTCAGCTCGTAGTGATCGCCCTTGTCGACGGCGCGGGTTTTCAACGCAAACGCGTCTGAGCCGGATGCCGCTTCGCTCAATGCATAAGCGCCGACGCGCTGGCTCGCGAGCTGCGGCATGTACTTCTTTTTCTGATCGTCATCCGCCCACCGCATGAACGCATTCGTCACAAGAGTGTTGTGGACGTCGACGAAGACCGAAACGCTTGCGTCGACACGAGCGAGTTCTTCGATCGCGAGGATCGCGTTGAAGATGGTCGATCCGGCGCCGCCATGCTCCTCGGGTGATTCGATCGCCATCAGGCCGAGCTCGAAGCAATGTTTGATGAGTTCCGGATCGAGCTTGCCGGCCTGCTCCATTGCCTCGACCCGCGGGCGAACTTCACCCTCGGCAAACTCGCGAACGGACGCGCGAAACAAATCTTCTTCTTCGGATAAAACGGTTAGGCCGGTGTTAGCCAACGCGTGAATGGCGGCAGTGCTCATATTATTTATACTCCGACTTGCAAGTCGAATCCTCGGCGTTTTTTTGAACGTGGATTTGGCGGATCAGGCGGAAAAAACCGGATCTGATTTCAGATCTGCCTAAATCCGCCAAATCTGCCCGATCCGCGTTTAAAAAACTATACTGTCGCCGGATCTCGAAAACCTGCACACCGTGTTTTTTGTTATTTCGGTTCGGTTGCAATACCATTTTAGTTCAAGCCAAATGGCAAGGCAAAGCAGTGAATTTGGAACAGGCGCCTGAACAACCCGAGCTACGCACACCGCGCCTTTCGGCAAAGCATACCTATCGGCTAACGATCCTCGGCATCGCCCTGACGATAGGCGGGATCGCTCTCTTCGCATACTTTGTCTACGCCGTCGGTGTGGGCGAGATCGTCGCCAACATCGAACGGTTCGGCGTCGCCGGGTTCGCAGTGATCGTCGGAATTTATTTCCTCCGCATATGCGCCCGAGCCGGTGCCTGGAAACTATCCGTCTATGAGCCGTACACCCTTCGGATGAAGGACACAATACCGGCCGTCATCATCGGCGAGGCGATGAGCAGCATGATCCCACTCGGGATACTGGTCAGCGGGACCACCAAGGCCGTCGCAGTTCGCAAACGCGTGCCGCTCGTCGTTGGCCTGTCGTCGATCGCAACCGAGAACCTTTTCTATAGTTTTGTGACGAGCTTTTTCCTGATCCTCGGGGCGTTCACACTGATTCGAAGTTTCGAGCTGGACGAAGGCTGGGTGATAACGATCGATGTTCTGATCGCCGTTATCTGCGCGGTGGTCGTTTTCCTCGTTCTGCTCGTGATCCGGCAGTGGCACTTCGCCAGCGAGACGTGCGAGTGGATTTACAGAAAGGGCATCGCCACCCGTTTGCTCGAGCACGGGCGACTGCAAGTACGACTGTTCGAAAATTTCATATACGGTTTTTACCGCCGCTACCCGAAAAGGTTTCTGCCGATCTGTTTGATCGAAGCGGCGTTTCATCTGCTCGGCATTTTCGAAGTTTGGTTTGTTTTGAACCGCATCTCGTCGGCAGATCTGCTGTCGGCGTTCCTGCTCGAATCGGTAAGCCGATTGATCACGATCGTTTTCAAGCTGATTCCTTTTGTTATCGGTGTCGACGAGGCGGGGGCGCAATTTATCGCTGAGACGCTTGCGATCGGAGCAGGCATCGGCGTAACGCTTGCCGTCATTCGAAAGGGCCGGATCTTGTTTTGGACAGCGGTCGGCCTTTTACTGATCGTGAAACGCGGGCTGTCGGTGCGGGCGATATCCGGAGCTCAGAAAAGTTAGGACGAGTGATAATCCGCGGCTTTTAAAGTAGATCAGAACGGCCAAAAGACCGGCACGAGCAGTATCGACACGACGAACACGATCACCGTCAGGATCGTCCCGACCTTTACGAAGTCCATAAAGCGATAACGTCCGGGCGTGTAAACCAAAACGCACGCCGGTTCGAGCGGCGTGATGAACGAGAACGACGCGGCGTAGGTTATGCCGACAATGAACGTCCTCGGGTTTAAACCGAGTGCGACCGCGGCCTTGACCGCGACCGGAAGCACGACGAGCGCGGCGGCCTGGTTGGACATCGGCTGTGTCAGCGCGACGGTCAACAGAAAGAATCCCGCGAGTACGGCCGTCGGTCCAAGCTGGCCAAAGTAATTCTGAATGTACCCCGCAAGAAAAGCGTCGGCGCCGGTTTTTTCCATCGCCACGCCAAAACTCATCATGCACGCGATCAGTACGAGAATCCGGAAGTCGATAAGGCTGTAGAGTTCGGAATAACGCACCGTTTGTGTGGCCAAAAGCAACAGCACGCCCAACAAAACCGCGATAGCGAGGGGAATTTCAATTCCCGTTACAAGTTTTGAAACCGAAAGCCCAAGAAACAGTGCGAATGCGGCCAATGCCCATTTTCGCTTTTCCGTACGGTGTGCGCTCGCCGAGACATCTTCCAGCAAAAGCATTTCGCGGTTTACAACATAGGGCTCGATACGCTGCAGATTTCCCTGCACGAGGAGTACATCGCCAAACTTCAACTTGACCTTGCTCAGTTTTGTATAAAACATCGCACCGTGACGGCTGATCGCGAGTACAGTCAGGTCATAGGTTTGTCTGAAATTGAGCGCTGCGAGATTCTGCCCGACAAGACGCGAATCTT
>JBBKXD010000098.1:0-49438 GCA_037969295.1 Pyrinomonadaceae bacterium
TGCGGGGTTTGCCTCGAGCATCTGCGCGATGAGCGACGAGACGATCGGAGCTGAGAACGAAGTTCCGTCAACATATTTGTAATGCTGGGTGATGACATTTTCTCGGCGAAGCTTGAGGATGATTATTTGGCGGATACTGTGGACCGGTCGGTCGAGCGCCGCATCGAGCTCGGCGTCGATGCCCGGATTTGCGCGAATGATGTCGTGAAGATCTGCATCTTCGCTCTTATCTAACCCTTGCAGCAACTCGGCTTGTTGGGCTGTCGGCGTGTTGGGCAGTATCGGCGCCGGAATCCAAATTGAAGGTGCGATCACTTCGGGCTTCTGCAGTCCGTCGACCGTCGGTCCGTACGATGAGCGATACATTCCGCGTTTTGCCCGATTGATCGAGTTGTTATCGTCGAGTCCGCCGACGGCGATGCACGACGGAGCGCTCGCCGGCGGGAAAACGGGATGATTTGGCAGATGACCGGCGTTGCCGACCGCGCAGACGATCGTTATTCCGGCTGCGGTACATGCTTCGACGGTCCGCGAGAGCGGGTCCGATAGATAGCTCTGCTCATAGTCGCCGCCCGCGGAAATGTTCACGACCCGAATATTGTATTTTTCCCGATTCGTAAAAACCCATTCGAGGCCCTCCTGAATGTTGCCTTCGGTGATCCGCCCGGTCCGTGCAAGCTTTACGAGAACGACATCCGAGTCCGGAGCGAGCCCGCGATAAAATCCGTTCGACAGCGAACCGTTCCCCGCAGCGACGACCGAAGTCATCATCCCGTGCCAGCTCGCGACGTCGGGTTGAAAGAGCGAGCCGAGATCGCCGTCCTGTTGAAGCAGATCGCGGTATCCGATGATCCGGTTGTTAGGCGTTGTGAGATCGACGTGGGGATAAAATCCCGAATCGAGAAACGCGATCGTCACGCCTTTTCCGGTAAACCGATCGTCGGCGTCAAGACGGAGCGGCGTCGACAAAACATGCGAGCCGTCCTTTTGAACGGCGGCCTCGCGTTCGATCTGGTTCTGGGCGCGTTCGAAAAGTCGCAAACATCGCGAACAGATAGCGGCGAACTCGCGCGTGTCCGGAGCGTTGGCGGTGACGAGCTTTTGCAGATCGTCGTCCAGGACAACAAGCGGCACGAACTCGTCCGCGGTCTCGCGCGAACAGACGGGACACACTTTTTCGCCGCCGGCGATATCCGATCCGCGTTGTTGTCTCGGGAATGAAAGGGATTCTTGAGGAGTCATTTGGTGCGGCTTAAGTTTTCCATACGAGGCGCGTAAAATCAATAGACTGGAGCGCAGGCATCTTGCCTGCAACGCCGCGTAGGCGGCGTAATGCCAGAGTGAATAATTGTTCGTGCTTCGCACTCATGCAGGCAAGATGCCTGCGTTCCAGTCAGTTGGCGTGCGTTTCAGTCTGATTGAAACGCCACACGGTTTGGAGTTATGAACAAGAAAATAGGTCTCGCACTTTCAGGCGGCGGCGCACGCGGGTTTGCCCATGTCGGGGTGCTAAAGGCCCTTCTCGACAACAACATCCCGATCGATCTTGTCGCAGGAACCTCGGCTGGTTCATTCGTCGGCGGTGCGTTCGCATCCGGCCTGTCGGCGGAAGAAATCGTCGAAATGGGTAAGAAGGTTAGCTGGTTCAGCGTTGCGGGTTTTTCCTATTCTCCGCGCGGACTCTTGTCCAACGCCCCGATGGGCAAATTCATAAACGACAATTTTCCTGTGAATCGTTTCGAGGATCTCCCGATCCCCTTCGCAAGCGTCGTCTGCGATCTCGAAACCGGGGACGAGATAGTTCTAAAGGACGAAGGTGACCTGGCCGAAGCAATACGGGCGAGCTGTGCGATCCCGGGTGTGTTCGTCCCGGTCATCGACGACAAAGGACGGGCGTTGATCGACGGCGGTGTCGTTTCGCCGATGCCGACGCGAGCGGTTCGAGGCATGGGAGCCGAGATTGTCATCGCTGTCGATCTGCTGACCTGCGGATCGACATTCTGGGGACGCCCGAGCACTTTGCTCGGGACATTTTTTCAATCGGCGATGATGATGATCCGCACTGCGTCACGAAATCAGCACTATCGTGCGGACGTTGTGATCGAGCCGCAGATCGCACACATCCGTCCAGATGAGATCGGCAAGCGCGACGAGTTAGTTGAGCTTGGTGAGAAGGCGGCGCTCGAAAAGATCGATGAAATTCAAGAGTTGATTCAAACTGTACCTAGTTAGAAATGATTTTGCCCTCAGGCGAAATAACGGCTCCAACGCATTGCACCCTTCCGGAGGTATAGCTCGTGCACTCTTTAGACTTAAAGTCCGTTTCCTTCCAGCCGAGCTGCGGAGTATAACCGTACCGCCATAAAATAACTCGGCCGTCTGGCATCACGATCCAATAGGACTGCCAGTAATCCAATCCGCCTCCAACAGAAATCAGAGCCACTTCATTTTTATGTTTTTCGACCTCCGGAATAAGATCGGGCTTCCCGAGCATCTTCATATCGGCGGAAAATATTTGCAGCGCTTTGTCGCTAAAAGATCGGTCGCCAACGAAGCGTAGCCAGACGGTATGCTCATTGGAGCCGATAAGTTTTTTGAGCCAGGGTGGAGACATCGCTAACGTATTGTACCGGGCGATATTGGCAATAAACAGTTCGACGTTTTCGGCCTTGTTGTAACGGTACGGAAGAATAAGACGAACGGCATAGGTCTTGGGAAAGTTCTCCGCCGTTAAAACGAAGTAGACGTTCACTTCGCCGGAGTTGCCATTAACCCATTCCTTTCCGTGATCGACCCCATGGTAAGAATTTAGATCGGCCGATTTGATCGTATATGTTTTCTTAAGAGTGGCTAAGGCAGGTCCTGCTTTGTTCTCAACTTCCAGAAACTCCCAGTCGTCCTTGACCATCTGCATCACTTTTTCCGCCAATTTTCCGCGAAGCCCTGTACCCGTCAACCTACCCTTGTTAACGAACTTTTTCGGAAGGAGACTTCCGATGGCGCGAGAAATATTGGCGTTGAAAGTCTTGAACTCGGCTCCGGTTCGCCGAATCTCAAAAGGCAGCATAAACAACGGCTGCTCGTCGGAGCTTACTACGATCTTGCTACCGTCTTTCTCGATAACCTCAACCTGGAGCTGAGGATAATCGTCCGTCCAACCGCCTCGAAGAAGAGAGGGCAAGAGCTTCTCTACAAACTGCAAATTCTTGAACGACGAGTAGAACAATTCCTGCTGATTTTGGGCACCCGAAGAAATGTAGTGATTCGCATACTCTTCAGCGCCGAGGGTAGCATTCGCATTCAGCCACTCCTGGGTGATACCGATATTGGATAGTTCGAATTTCTTGATTTCCGGTTCGTCTATCGCAGCTATGAGATAGTCGACTATTTTTTTCTCGACACGGTCACCGTTCGCTCGATAGTCCTTTCCCGTATTCCGAATGACGAGCTCATTCTTCCGGGGCGTGCCGAGGCCGCCCCAGGAAGACACGATCTTAATCTGCTGCACGTCCCTAGCTTGGGCAACAGTGAAGACGCAGCTATTTGCAACTATTAGAAGTGCGAGAAAAATCTTCTTCATATTCTAGGCAAGACGTTGGATGCCAACAAACCGATAATATTAGTCTGAGGGCGCATCATTTCCGTTCTGCGCAGAAATCATTCCGTAAGGTCTTCAAGCGGCGACATAGCCGGCGTATTGATAACGTGACCATCGACTCCGAATCTCGACCCATGACATGGACAGTCCCAGGTCTTTTCTGCCGAATTGAATCGCACGATACAGCCCATGTGCGTGCACACGGCAGAGCGCCGGTAGAGTTTCCCATTCTCGTCGCGATATGCGGCGATCTTCGACATACCGTCGCGGATAATTGCGCCCTCGCCGTTCTTGATCTCGTCTACTGATGAAACGTCGCCGCTCGTGATCCAATCAACCAATGGAGCCGTCGATTTGATAACTTCGGGGATAGCTTCAATGATCGACTGTGTAGCGAGACGCGAGGGTTCGAAGATATCCGTCCACGGATTTTCACGGCCGAGTATCTGGTCAGAAACCAGCATTCCGCCGATCGTGCCGTGCGTCATCCCCATGCCGGAGTCGCCGGTGATCAGATAAACATTCGGTTCGTCTTCGGAGAATCGGCCGATGAAGGCAAGCCCGTCGTGAGTTTCGAAACATTGCCCCGACCAGTGGTGAATCACTTTCTCAGCCGAGGGAAAATGGTCGGCTGTCCATTTCCATAGATTTTGAAAGCGCTCGTCGCCGTCGTTTTCCTGTCCTGTGCGATGATCTTCGCCGCCGACGATCAGAACGTCATGGTCGTTTTCTTCCTGGACCCGTATGTAGTGATAAGGATCGCCGGTGTCCCACAGCAAAACTTTTTCAACGGAGCCCTTGGGAACACGAACGCCGATCGCATATGTGCGATAAGCAGGCAGCTTGGCGAACATCTTGCTCTGGATCGGATAGTTTGTCGCTAGAACGATCGCGCCGGATTTGATCGTCCGGCCATCCAGCGTATTCACCTGAGGTGATTTCTCACCTCTCCATTCGACCGCTCGCGTATTCGAAAAAAGACGTCCGCCGTTCTGCTCGATGGCCTTCGCCAGACCGGAGAGATACTTGAGAATGTGAAACTGGCCCTGACCGGGAAACAGGAGCGCGCGGCCTGTGTCGAAATCTTTTATCGCGGCACGTTCGACCAGTCTGATCTGGTTGAAGCCGAGTCGATGTGCCGTCTCGAGTTCGTCCTCAAGATCGTCGTCACTTTCTTCCGCTTCGAACAAATAACCATCGAGCCGTGAAAAGTCGCAATCGATCTTCTCCGCCGAGACGATCTTCTCGATCTCGTCTATAGCGCGTGAATGGCTTTCGACCGCCAGCTTCGCCTTCTCATCACCGTGCCATTTCGCGATCCGATAAAAACGATCGTCGATCGCGTAAGTTAAATGCGCGGTCGTTCGCGCGGTTTCGCCGCCGCCGATCGTTCCGTCATCGATGACGACAACACCTCTCCCGGCTTTCGCGAGAAAATACGCCGTCGTCAAACCTGCAATGCCGCCGCCGATTATACAAACGTCTGTTTCAGTCGAGTCTGACAGCGCGGCGGTTTCCAATCCGTCCTGACTCGCTTGCCAATATGAAACGTTCCGACCCTCGTCACTCTTCCACATATCAACTCCTTGTTCGAAATTATTGCAACCTTTCAACAAAGCACTTTGTACGCCCAAAACAAAACGGGCGGGACCGCTCCCGCCCAAGAGGACTGCTTTTCGTCGGAGTCTAAAATCTCAACTTCGCACCCAGTTGAATTCGCCGCGGATCGAACGCCGATGTGAAACCGAGCGGTGTGCTTGGGCTCACGCCTTCGAGACCGCGGACGTTGACGGTTGTCGGGAATGTCGGGCCGACGGTATTGTTTACCGACGCATAGTTCAGCCGGTTAAAAAGATTAAATGCCTCGGCCGTCAATTCGATCGACACTCTTTCGCTGAAACCGATCTTGCGTGTCACCCGAACGTCGAAGGTCTTAAAGCTCGGGCCTTTTCCGATGTTGCGCGGAATCGGGCCGACCTGCAAACCATTTATGAGGAGCAGCGGCCGATCGCCGTTCGAGCTGCGGTCGCCGTTCACGTCGAGACCGGCGAGCAGGTTAAAGGGCCGTCCGCTATTTGCACGGAAGATCGGCGTCACAGTCCAGTCGCGCAAAAACGCATTTCGCCATGGGCTTTGGAGCACGGCGTAGACGACGATCTTGTGTCGCTGATCGAACGCCGACAGTGAATACTCGGCCCGGTTATCGGTCTGGTCGAACGCGCGAAAGTCGCTGTTATAGTCGGTCACCTGATCGAACGCCTTACTGTAGGTGTAGTTTCCGGCGATCGCATAGTGGCTTCCAAACTGTTTCTGAAACTCGACGATCAGGCCGTTGTAATTCGCGGACGAGCTCGACTCGTAGAGTATTTCCTGGAACAACGAGGGATCACGGAAACAGGTAAAGATCCCTACGCCCGTACACCCGGAGGCGGCGGACCATTCGCGAATGCCGCGCGGGCCGATCGGCCGTGGAAGCAGGTTGATGTCGCGAGCACGTGTGATGTATTGCGTCAGCGCCCAGATGTAACTGACCGATGTGCTAAAACCGGGTGCCCATTCATGCTCGATGGCGATGCTCGCCTGTTGGGCCCGAGGGCTGCGGTAATCGGGATCGGCTCTGAACAATACCGTCAACGGATTTCGCGGGCCGGTCTGCGAAACCGTAATCCCGAATTGAACCAGATCGGCAGGAGTTATCGTCCGCGTCGTTGTCGGAATACCGATCACGCCCTGTGCACGGAGCGTTCGAAAAATATTTATCGGCCCGTTGATCGCGAGCGGGTTCGCAGCATTCAGTGTCGTCAGTACCTGAGGTATCTGACGAACGCCGTCGATCTCGTTCAGTGATTGCACGACATAATCGATGACGAACGGGATCTGCGCATAAAATATTCCGTATCCGCCGCGAATGATGGTGTGCCCTTTGCCGGCCGGATCCCATGCAAACCCGACCCGCGGGCCGATGTTGCCGTAAGAGGTCCGGAGCGGCGCTCGTCTATGATCGACCTCGTAACGCACACCGAAGTTAAGCGTCAGATTCGACAGTGCTTTCCATGTGTCCTGTCCATAGATCGCCCAATAGGGTAGTGCACCACCGACGATCCCGTCGCCGAAGCCTTGTTGGTAGGACTGCGGAAGACCGAGGTCGAGCGACTGCAAGGCGTTGATCGATGTGGTTGCAAGCTGCGGACTGACCAGAGCTCCCGGCAACGTTCCGAAACCGAATCGTCCGCCAAAGAACGTGCGCGAATCGAAGAACCCGTGACGCATCAAATACGAAGCCCCAAACTTCATGCGATGGTTTCCGCGATCCATTGTCAGGTCATCGGAGACCAGATATCGCCTGTCGATGTTGTAGCTCGGCAGAAAGATGTCGCGGTTGAAAAATCCAAAACCGGCGACGTTCAGCTCGGGCCCGTTCAGATCGTTCGATTCGACAAACAGCTCGTTGTAGTTGTACTGCGCCCGAAGCTCGTTTGAAGTGCTCGAATCGAATATATGTGTCCACGACCCGGTCAGATTGTGATCGAGAACGTTCACATTGTTCGAACGCGAGAACGCCAGCAGAGCTCGTGTCGACTGGTTCAAGTCCTCGCGGTCGTTATAGCGATAGCTGGCAAAAAAGCTGTTCGATGTGCTCGGTACGTGATCGACGCGAAATGAAAACGCATGTGAGTCGCTAGGAAATGGGAACACGCCGCTGTTGTTCCGGAAAAGATCTATCGTCGGCTGATGGGCGGTGAGAAGTCCTTGAAGAATCGGCGCGCAATTGGCTCGCGGGACGGTGACGCCGGTAACGCACGGAACAGGAGTCGGGTCGGAACTGGCGGCAAGACTCGCGATGATCGCGGCCTGCGCCGGGGTCGGCTGAAAGATGCGAAGATCGGTGACGAGAGGGACGACCGCCGATTCGCGTTTGCGAAGCCCTTCGTAGGCGCCGAAGAAGAACGTTCGGTCCTTGTGAAACGGGCCGCCGAGGCTGAAACCGAACTGCTGCCGGTTTGCATCCGGCTTGATCCTCGTAAGAGTCGTCCCGTTCAGAACGAACGCGAACGGATCACCCGCGTCGAGCGATTGATGACGGAAGTAAGCGAACGCACTGCCGTGAAGATCGTTCCCGCCGGTCTTCGCGATGATGTTTATGACGCCGCCGCTGGCCCCGCCAAATTCCGCGTTGTAGCTGCTGCGATTGATCTGAAATTCCTGAACGGCTTCCTGGCTAAGGTTTGCGCGGACGCCGCCGCCCTGATCGTTCGCCTCGGCTCCGTCAACCGTAATACTGTTGCCGCGCCCGTTATTTCCGTAAAAGGAAATGCCGCTCTGCGGAGTCTGAGCTACACGAAAATCGGAGTTGTCGGCAAGTGCATTCGAATCGACGACGCCCGGTGCGAGCAGCGTGAACGCAAGATAATCGCGTCGGTCGATCGGCAGATTGCGAATATATCGATCGTTGATCGTCGTACTCTGCTGCGTTCGGTCGGTTTCGATCGTCGGAGCGTCGGCGGTGATTTCGACCGTCGCCGTCGCGTCACCGATCTGGAGCGCGAAATTCTGGTCGGCAATCTGTCCGACAGTCACCGGTACGGCGCCGACCAGCTGCATTGAAAATCCAGATGCCTGAACACGCAGCTGATATGTACCCGGCGGAAGCGTCAAAATTCTGTACTCACCCTGGTCGTCGGTGGTGACCGTCCGCGTCGTCCCCTTTTCGGTGTCCGTCGCCGTAACGGTCGCTCCGCGAACAACCGATCCGTTGGGGTCGGTCACGCGGCCCTTGATCTCCGACGTTGAGACGCCGGCTTGCGCAAAGGCAGATGCGGAAAGTGCCGAGACAAAGATCAGCAGAGATAGTATGCGTGTCATGTAACAATCCTCCGGACGGAAAATTTGCTGCTCGACTGTTGTCAGCCGTCTTAACTCATGTAAAGAGCGAGTGGTTCGCGGGAGCTCTTTTTTTTATAACAAAATAACGACAGGGTAAATCGGTTTGTTGTGCGATGATACGCTCAAAAAAAGTGAATTACAAGACGTAATTTTGAAGGTTGACGGAGTGAGGAGAACGGTCGGGGTCGAATCAGGGATTGGGCGTCTTTACGGGGCCGGCTAATCGTGACGGGTCGGAGGCTTTGGTGTTCGGAGGTTTGACGCCCGGCTTTGCCTGGACAGCTTTCTGGACCGCGAACTCGCGGCTCACGACCGACGAGCGTCCGACGAAAATATCTACGCGATATCTGCCCGCAACCCATTGCCCTGCGGGACGGCCCGAGAAATTCACGCGGTCCTGGTTGTCTTTTGTCGTATAGCTAGTCGAGACGACCTTGGTCTCTGCCTTGACTCCGGGAACGGCAACGGCGACGAGATTCATTTTGACGGTCGTCGGCACGGCCGAGTCGAGCTGAACGACGCAATAGATCGGCACGTCAGTCGTGACAAAACTAGTAGCTGCCTCACCGGCGTTTCCGGTACCGTCGTCTTTGGCAAAATAGATCTCCAAAATGCCGGACTTTGTCGGAACCGCGTCGGCCACCTGGGCTAAAGCCGTCAGGCTGCTAACGAAGATAAATGCTAAGGATAAAGCTGATTTACTGCAGAACATGACGTATTTTGAGTCGGCTAATCGTTTGAGATGGGAAAACGGATTTTAGTTGCTTCAAACGCGGAAAGTTTCTCGAACGCGCGAGCCATCGGGCCGGATATTTTCGATTATTGCGTTTCGCAAGGCGATCGAATCTCGCGGCGACGGTTGTGCCATTCGAAACGCCCTCGACACCGCACAACGGGTTCTTAACACACAACGTTCTTTCAAACGCGGATAAGGCGGATCCAGCGGATTCCAAGCGGATCTGAAAAATCATATCCGGTTTTTCCGCCCGATCCACAAGATCCGCGTCGAAAAAAAGCATGATGATCGAGGCCGTATAACGGACGGATCCTGATGTTATAATCGCCGCACCAAATGCGTTTCGTCTTCTCACGATCATTCTTCATCCTCCTCGCCGTCGGCCTTGTACCGCTCTCGGTCTCGTGGCAAGTACCTTCGCTGCGTACGGCGGTGATCGTGTTCGACGTGGGCCTGATCGCTGTCGCGTTATTTGATTACCTGATCAGCCGAAATCTTGGCAACATGGTCACGGCCCGGCGCGAGTTCGAGCGGCGATTTGCGATCGGCGACCCTTCGGAAGTGCGAATCGTGATCCTCAACGAAAGCGACCGGGACCTACGCCTTTCTCTAAAAGATGAATACCCGCCGACCATGCGTTTACGTGATGCGCGGAAAGCCGAGATGTACCTCGACGCGCACGAGACCGCGAAGTTCTCGTACTTTCTCACTCCGCCGCGACGTGGCAAGTACGAGTTCGGGAAGACAGCGGTTCGTTATAAGTCGAAGCTTGGACTTGTTTGGTGTCAGACGGCATTAGGCGCCAGTCAGACCGTTAAGGTTTACCCGAACATGCGCCGGGCTCGCGAGATCGAGCTGCGTGCATTGGGTGCCCGTTCATTTCTCGCGATCCAACGGCGAGCCGTGAGACGCGGCGAGGGCCGCGAGTTCGAATCGATGCGCGACTATGTGCGCGGCGATGAGCTTCGACATATTTCATGGACCGCAACGGCACGGCGAAATCGTCTGACGACCCGGCAGTATCAGATCGAACGCGATCAGACGGTGATAATCGCGCTCGACGGCGGACGCCTGATGACCGGCCGCATCGGAGACGAGACCAAGTTCGACACGGCCATCCACGCATCGCTCGCATTGATCGCGGCGTGCGCACGAGCCGGTGACAACTGCGGCCTCGCCGTCTTTGGCCGGCGCGTCAAAAAATATCTGCCGCCAAAGCGCGGGCTCGAGCATATGGACGCCGTGCTCGAAGCGCTCCACGACATGGAGCCTGAGATGATCGAGCCGTCCTACGCCCGGGCGTTTCAGTTCATCGCTTCCAATTCGAAGAAGCGTTCGTTTGTCGTCATCCTGACAGACCTCGTCGATAAGGAAAGTTCGAAGGAATTGATCAATTCGCTCAAGCTTCTGCGTCCTCGGCATCTGCCGCTGGTCGTCACGATCGGCGATCGCGATCTGAACATAACCGTCAGCAAACCACCCGGAGATATAAAAGATGTGTTCACTCAGTCCGCTGCGGAGGAGATCATTCATCAGCGCGAGCAGGCACTGCGATTGGTCGAGTCTCTGGGCGGCCTCGCACTTGATGTGACGACACAGACGTTGGGGCCGCGATTGCTGGAGACTTATCTGAGGGTGAAGGAGAGAGGGTTGTTGTGAGCAAAATGTTTATAAAGACCACCGCTCGTCTAGTCTTTTTGGTCGTTCTTATCTCGGTATGCACGTCCGCGACATTGGCCTGCATAAATCCGATCGGAAGGAGCACGGTTGGCGATCCGATATACGTCGAAGGCCTCTCCGTTGCAGACTTTCTCAAGGCTTTGACTACGCATGAGGACCAGACCTACTGGACGGGCGTATTACGTCAGTTACGAGAGCCCGGAGGCCTTTTTTCTGATGCGACGGAGAAGGAGACGAATACGGCCGTTGCGATGCTTCACCTAGGCAAAATCAAGGAAGCGATCAAGATCCTGGAAAGGCTGGAAAAGAAAAGGCCTGGTCTTTATTACACGGCCGCCAATCTTGGGACCGCCTACGAGCTAAACGGTGAGAATGCCGAGGCTCTCAAATGGATCAGGGAAGGAGTCAGCCGCAACCCGGATGCTCACCACGGCAGTGAGTGGCTGCACGTAAAAATCCTCGAGGCGAAGATCGCGCTCGAAGAGGATCCAAACTGGCTTGCGAACCACTCCGTTCTCGGCATCAATCGTGCCTCCAATGAAATGTTGTCGGCCAGCCCCACCGTATCTGACCACCTCGGTCAGCCAAAAGACGTCAAGCAGATCGAGGCCGCTCTCATTTACCAGCTTCATGAGCGGCTTGAGTTCATCAAGCCGCCGGAGGGCGTCGTGGCCAGTCTCTTGTTCGATCTGAGTCGAATCCTCTCGACGACGAAGGGGCAAGAGCATGGCGATGTCGTGTCTGCGCTAGCGCAAACTTACGGACCCGATCTAATGCCCTGGTCCGTACACAAACCTCCGCCTCCGGCGCTCGCGGTTCCACCGTCATCAACATCGTTTTACTGGATCGGCGGTGCGTCAGCGACACTTCTTGGTCTTCTGATCGCGATCGTCGTGGTGCTGTTGCGAAGGCGGAAGGTGACATAAGACGCTGAGGCTGTCAGAAAAATGCAGCTCAATGAATTGCCTCCCGCTTCAGCGGGAGGTTTAGTCCGAAAGCAGGACCGGCTTTAGCCTAAGGTCGATCCTTAACATCCTCCGTTTTAGTCGCATGTGCCGGATTCCTTGCTAACGCCGACTCTCTTGCTTCGAGTTCGGCTAAAGCCGGCCGACACTTTGACCGAGAACCTCCCGCTGAAGCGGGAGGCAATTCATAAGAAACGTCATTTCAGACAGCCTTTTTTTGTACACGGCTCCGTTGTCTACTTGGACCTCACGGTATGACACCACGAAAACTCTAACAACTCGAGCGCGCGCAAGTCTCTTCTACGCGAGTGTAGAGACGCATGTCTCTACTCGGCCCATACGTTCACAACATCGATCCGATCATCGGAACTATCTTCGGCGTTCATCTCTGGTGGTACGGTTTGAGCTACACGCTCGGCTTCTTCAACGCCTTCAACTTTATTAAGAAGCGACGTGGGAGACTTCTGATGAAGGAGTCGCAGGTCTATGATCTCAGCATTTTGATCGCCGCCGGTGTATTGGTCGGTGGACGTGTTGTCGAGGTGGTGTTCTATGAATGGCCGTTCTATGGCGAGCACCTCGCGCTGATCCCCGCTCTCTGGCTCGGCGGAATGGCGAGCCACGGATTGCTGCTCGGCGGGCTCGCAGCGGTCTGGATCTTTTGCCTGATCACGAAGAAGCCGTTTCTTGTCATGACCGACGTGCTCGCCGCTCCGGCGTCGTTCATCTTAGGCATGGGCCGCATCGGCAACTTCATTGACGGCCAGATCCTGGGCAGCATCACCGATATGCCGTGGGCCGTGAAATTCCCCGATGCCGAAGGCTTTCGACATCCGGTCGTGCTCTACGACGGAATAAAAAATCTACTTATCATACCCGTCCTGTTGCTCGTTGCCGGGCGCAGCCCTCGACCCGGATTCGTTACGGGCCTTTTTCTTTTCCTCTACTCCTTCCTCCGAATTCCCGTCGATATTTTTCGCGAATACCCGACAAGCCTACTCGGCCTTGCGACCGGACAGGCGTTGAATGTCGCGTTCTCGATCATCGGGTTGATCGTCATTTTCCTCGCGTACCGACTTGTTCGCGCGTCAGAAAACATCACGCCTGAAGGCGTAACTCCTACCGATTCCGTGCCCGAAGGCTTAGGTCTTACCAACGGATGGCGAAGGCCGGTCTTCGTTGCATTGCTGCTGTTCTGTCTCGTCATTCCAAGCGACTGGACCCAGGATGTCCCCGATCGCTATGGAAAGCGCCATCCGGGACTCGTACACTCGGCCCCGTATCCTCCGATCGTCACCGACTGACGTCGATAGCGGGGGCAAGCCCTCCTTCCGGACCTGCGAATGTTGTTAGCTTTAGTTTGTTTCCTTTTGGCTGTTTTTTGTTCAGCGCTACACTACAAAATTCGCAGGTCCGGAAGGCGGGCTTGCCCCCGCTTACTTCAGTCTTGTACCTGCCGCCCAACTCCGATAGAATTTCCGCGACCCGATGTCTGCAAATCTAAACAAAAAGCGCTTCTCACTCGTCCTCATCAAGCCGTCGCACTACGATGACGACGGCTACGTTATCCAGTGGTTCCGCTCGGCGATCCCTTCGAATTCACTTGCGTGTCTGTATGGCCTGGCTCTCGAATGCAAGGAACGAAAGATCCTCGGCGACGATGTCGAGCTGATCATCCACGCGTTTGACGAAACGAATACCGTTATCCGTCCGGAGAGGATCGTCTCATTGGTCGAAGCCGCAGACGACGGGATGGTGATGCTCGTCGGCGTGCAGTCGAACCAGTTTCCGCGTGCGCTCGATATCGCCAGGCCGCTGCGTGAACGAGATATCAAAGTCGCGATCGGCGGCTTTCACGTATCGGGCACGATGTCGATGCTAAAGGATCGTGACCCCGACGTTCAAACAGCCATCGACATGGGCATCACGGTTTTTGCAGGTGAAGCCGAGGGCCGTCTCGACCAGGTTTTGAAGGACGCTTTATATGATGACCTGCAGCCGGTGTATAACTTTATGGACGATCTGCCGAACATAGAGGGCGTCGCGACGCCGCTCTTGCCGGCTGAACGCGTCTATCTGACGGCGGGTGCGACGACGAGCTTCGACGCCGGTCGCGGCTGTCCGTTCGCGTGTTCCTTTTGCACGATAATAAATGTTCAGGGCCGGAAGTCGCGGCGACGCTCGCCGGAAGACATCGAGCGCATCGTTCGCGTGAACGTCGAACAGGGCCTTCACTCCTTCTTTATCACCGACGACAATTTTGCCCGTAATAAAGATTGGGAGCCGATACTCGACAAACTTATCGATCTCCGCGAGATCGACAAGCTCAAGATCAGTTTCATAATCCAAGTCGATACTCTGTGTCACAAACTTCCGGGCTTTATCGAAAAAAGTAAACGCGCCGGAGTGAAGCGCGTTTTCATCGGGCTGGAGAATATCAATCCCGAAAGCCTGCTCGGCGCCAAGAAACGTCAGAACAAGATCACCGATTATCGACAAATGCTGCTCGCGTGGAAGCAGGCCGGCATTGTCACATACTGCGGCTACATTCTCGGTTTCCCGGGCGACACCCGGGAGTCGATCATCCACGACATTGAGATTATTAAACGCGAGTTGCCGGTAGATCTGCTCGAATTCTTTTACCTAACGCCGCTGCCCGGCTCGGAAGATCACAAGAAACTTCACGAGGCAGGCATCGCCATGGATGCCGATCTGAACAAGTACGATCTGAACCACGACGTAACAGGGCATCCGGCAATGTCCCGCGATGAATGGCGCGATACCTACCACGCGGCGTGGGAAACGTACTATACCGACGAGCATGTCCAAACGGTACTTCGACGTGCGATCGCCACGGGGACGAGCCCGGGGAAGACAACGTTTTTCATCGTCTGGTTCAAAGGCTGTATCGCGATCGAAGGAATCCATCCGCTCGAGGGCGGTTTCTTCCGTCGCAAGGTTCGGACGAATAGGCGATCGGACCGTGAGATCGAGAACGCTCTGGTCTTCTATCCAAAATATTTTATTGAGACGATTGTGAAACAGCTCAGATGGATATCGCTCTACGTCCGGATGCGCGTGATCTACAAACGCGTAAAGCGCGATCCGAAACGATTCGAATACATGGACCTCGCCCTTGAGCCCGTCACCGATCATGAAGAAGATCGCGAAATGTTTCAGAGCGACGCCGCAAAGAGTTATCTGGACACGGTGCACCGGAACGAGAAGATCACTCGCGGTGAAGTTGTGGACGCGTAGTCTGGCGAGTCTGGCGAGCCTGGCCGGGTTCCGGTCGCCAAAGGCGACAAACCTGTAAAGCCTAGGGTGAAATGAGCGGAGCGAATGGAACCCTAGGTTAGCAGTCATAGCGTTCCGATCCTGACGGGGTCGAACAAACACACGCAATGTTGCTCGCCTTCAGCGAGCGAAGTCCTTTGGACCCGTTCCTAGGGTTGCGCTCACTTCGTTCGCTTCACCTTAGGCTTTACAGGTTTGTCGCCTTCGGCGACTCGGAGCTAGCATACACTCTGACGGAATCCGAAAGACTCTACAGACTCCGATAGACTCGATAGACTCGATAGACTCGACAGACTCGCCAAACTTCTCACTCGAAATACCGGTAATGTCCGGTGATCTTCCACTCGAACAATCTGTCTTCGGCTCGCGCACCTGAGCCGATGTTGTGAATGATCAGATGGCGCTTCTCGGATGCGTTCCATAGGTTAGATACGACCCCGATGTGCGTCATACCTTTCCCGTTCAGATCCCACGACACAACATCTCCAGGCCGATAATCAAATTCCGTTCGCTGTTATCGGCATAGATTTACCCAGTCGTTCAAAATACTTCTGAAGATTTGGAACGCGTCGATGATCTATGTTCGTATCCGTTTTCGCCAGTCCCCATTTTTGCGGATATTCCACAAAGTGAGCGGTCATGTCTTCGTGAACCTCTTTTTGCAGGTCGACGCCTGCAGCGCGAAAGGAGCGAATGACAACGTCGGTGCACGCTCCGGTTTCGGCGGGCACGTCGCCGTTCGGATAAGTAATGACGAAATAGTTCTGCGTATAGCCAGTCGTTGTTTTTGTCTGCTTGATGGCGTTCCCTATTATCGAACGCACGGGTCCGGGAGCTATCTCGGCTGTCGAAGGCTTCTCGACGACTTGTGACGTTAATATTCGGTTCGAGGCGCATCCGAAGATCGCCAGGCTCGCAGTAACGGATAGGAAAAGTGCAGCCGGTTTCATACGTATTTTAGACTCAGGCGAATCGTTAGACGTAAATTCAGCCGAAAAGTTCCACAGGTTGTCTTTTTGCAGTGAAGCGGGGAATTTGATAGTTCGCACTTCATACTTCATAGTTTGATTTCAAACATGGCCGAGAATTATTTTGGAAAAGATGCGGACGTAACGCGTCGGGAGCTGATACCGACCGAGGATGTCGTGTGTCCGCTCTGCGATCGTGCGCCGGTCGAGTTCGCCGTCGATTACCAGGGCTTTCATCTGTGTAAATGTCCGGACTGCGGTCTGCAATTTCAAAGCCCGCGGCTTAGTTTCGAGGTACTTGCGGATAAGGTTTACACCGAGGATTATTGCCCGGGCCACGAAGAGTCCGCCAATGAAACGGCTTACGCCCGCCAGCTCTCAAATTTCGAACGATTGACCGAAAAAAAGGGGCGCGTTTTGGACGTCGGTTGCGGCAACGGATCGTTCCTCGAATACGCCAAACAAAACGGTTGGGAGACGTTCGGGGCCGACATACGTCTCTCGCCCGAGACCGCGAATCTAACTTGCCCGCTGTTCGAGGGCCGTCTCACGGATATCGATTTTGGCGCGACCCGCTTCGATGTAATTCGTTTCAATCACGTACTCGAGCATTTGCAGAATCCGCTCGTCGAGCTTGCTCGCTGCCGCGAGTTGCTGAATCCCGGCGGGAACGTTTTTGTCGGCGTGCCGAATCTCGCCGGCGTCAGCCCGCGGATCAAAAACTTCCAGAGCCGTCTCGGCCTGAAAAAGAAGCGGTGGCGACACTACGCCGCGACTCATCACTTATATTTCTTCACGCCATCGACTCTGCGCAGCTTGATCGCGAGGGCGGGATTTTCAGTTAAGTTCTGGGAGACGCCGGTCGATAAGGATTATGGAAAGGCAGGTGGCCAGCTCTATCGAAGACTGATCGAAAGTACACGGGCGGGCAGCATTCTTGATTTCTACATTACGCCGCGCTAGGGATTTCTGCCTCGGTTCGTCCCACCAGAAACAGATACGAATACATCACAAGGCCAGAGAGAATTCCGGTTCCGAATTTTAACGCCGCGGGCAATGGTGATGGCGAAATAAATCCTTCGATCAACCCGGCAATAACGAGGAGGCACGCGCATCCGACGACTATCTTTGCGGCTTCCATCCCCTTCTTTTTCAAAGCCTGGGCTCGTGTCAGATCGCCCGGATTAACGATCGCGTAGCCGATCATCATGCCTGCACCGGCTGCCATGAAAATGCACGACATTTCGATCACGCCGTGGCCGAACATAAAGGTCACGAGCTCGTTTCCAAAAGCCGGATTCGCGCTATAACAGACGCCGACTACACCCCCGATGCTCAAGCCGTTGAACATCAGCACATAAAACGCTCCGACGCCGAATAGAGCTCCAAGCGCAAAGGCATTTATCGACACCTGAATGTTGTTTGTAAGAATCCCACTTGATCCGATCTGATTAGCTCGATTGAGTTCGAGCCACCACATGTCGTTCGTTTCCGCGGCCACGCGATATCTGTCGAGTCCGAGAACGGATCCGAATTCCGGGTCGTGGTAGCACGCGAGAAACGAGCCGATCGCGAAGAAAACAAACACGCCCAATGCGGTCAGAAAGTATGGCAGGGAGCGGCGAAACGTCCGCGGAAATTCCTGCATGAAGAACTTTCGTATGATGCCCGCTCCCTCGCCTTCGGCCCGGTAGATCTTTCCGTGCGCACGGATCACAAGACTGTTCAGATAATTTATCAGCTTAGGGTCTCGGGTCTCCGCACGTGCGATGGCGAGGTCGGTCGCCGCCCGTCGATATAATTCACCGAACTCGCGCACTTCGATCCTCGACAAACCCTTGAGAGACGTGCCCTGCAGCAGCCCGAGCAGGTCTTCGAGGCGTCGCCAGTTGTCCTTGCGTTCGTCTATGAAACGGTTCATCCAGCTTTGGATTTTAGATTTTGGATTTTGGATTTACAACCTGGGTTGGACAAGCGAGCGAATTTCCCGCAAAGCCCCCCGCAAAGTCGCAAAGAAATCCGCCGCCCGGAATGCGCTCAAGCCGGATCCACCTCCACTTTGCTTTGCGACTTTGCGTCTTTGCGGGAAACCTCTCGAGGTTTGCTAATCCAAAATCCAAAATCTAAAATCCAAAATACAAAGTGTCCGACGAGGCGAAAAAATATCATGAAGAAGATGCGATCGGGAAGACCTACGATTTTCGGGTCGCCCGGCGTCTGGCGCGATATCTCAGGCCTTATTGGAAAATCGTCGCTGCCGCGCTGACGCTTACCCTGCTCACTAACATTCTAATGAGCACGCAGCCGTATTTTACGAAGGTCGCGGTCGACGATTTCATTGTTCCTCGAAATACGGACGGCTTATGGCTCTTCGCCATCGCCTTTTTCGGAATCTTTTTGTTCCGCTTTGTTTTCTCCTACGTTCAGGAAATCCTTCTCAATAAGGTCGGGCAGCGGGTCATGTTCGATCTCCGCACCGAGATCTTCACAAAACTGCAACGGCAAGAAGTCGCGTACTTCGACCGCTACCCCGTCGGCCGGATTATGACGCGTCTTACATCCGATGTTGACGCGTTGAACGAGATGTTCACGTCGGGGGTTATCGACGTCCTTGGAGATCTGGTAGTTATTTTTGCGATCGTCGTTTGGCTGTTCGTTATCGACTGGAAGCTTGCGATCGTATCGCTTATCACCGTCCCGCTCTTGTTTGCCTGCACGAACTGGTTTCGAAAACACGCTCGAACCGGCTTCGATAAAGTTCGCACGCGAAACGCTCGTCTCAATGCTTTTCTGCAGGAATACATCTCCGGAGCTCAGACGGTGCAGCTGATGAACGCCGAGACGAAAGCCAGACGACGCTTTCGCGATATCAACGACGACTATCGCAACGCGAACATCGAGACCATCTATTACTACTCGGTATTCTATCCGCTCGTAGATTTCATCGGCGCGGTCGGTATCGCGGTTGTTATTTTCTTTTTCGGGTATGAGTATCTTACCGGAGTGTCGGCCGGCGACGCCGGTCTGAAGATCGGAGTGCTTGCCTCTTTCATACAATATTCGATCTATCTCTTCCAGCCGATTCGAGATCTGTCGGACAAATTCAATGTCCTGCAGGCGGCGATCGTCGCATCGCACCGGATCTTTATCCTGCTCGATCTCGACATCGACATCAAGAGCCCGCCTGAGCCAGCGAAAATCGGTAGAGCGCTCGGCGAGATCGAATTCCGGGACGTGTGGTTCGCTTACAAAGAGAATGATTGGGTGCTCAAGGACGTCTCGTTCAAGATGAACGTCGGCGAGAGCATCGCCCTCGTCGGAGCAACGGGTTCGGGCAAGACAACCGTCACTAATCTGCTGATGCGCTTTTACGATGTCCAGAAGGGAAAGATCCTGCTCGACGGCGTCGACGTGCGTGAGTGGGACCTGCATGACCTGCGATCGAACTTCGCGGTCGTTCTGCAGGACGTGTTCCTGTTCAGCGGGTCGATCGAAAACAACATTCGCCTCGGGCGAACGGACATCGACGGCGGGCGAATACGCTGGGCCGCCAAAGAAGTGCGGGCGGACGAATTCATTCAGCAGCTCAACGGAACTTATAAATTTGAAGTCCGCGAGCGCGGCGCCGGATTGTCGGTCGGACAGAAACAGCTGATCTCGTTTGCCCGCGCTCTGGCGTTCGATCCGACTATCCTGATCCTCGACGAAGCGACGAGTTCGATCGATACCGAAACGGAACAACTGATCCAGCAAGCCGTCAATCGGGTCATGGACGACCGAACGTCCCTTGTTGTCGCACATCGGTTGTCGACTATCCAAAAATGCGATCGCATAATGGTTTTCCATCATGGCGAGCTCCGCGAATCCGGCACACACAACGAATTATTAGCGGCGCGGGGGTTGTACTGGAGGCTTTATCAGCTACAGTACTCCGAAGAGAAAATTCACGTATCCGAATCTGGCCTGATCGGTGCGGACCCTGCTATTGAGTCGGGGATCTAGCCCCGAGTCCTGCAAAGAATCGAAACTAGGGTTACAATTGGCGTTTTATTTCTAATCGGATGTCCGTATAAATATGCAGCCTGCGGTCTCGAACGAGGAATTCCTCAGTCAATACGATGCTCGCCTCGACGAACTCTTCGCGCGGTGCGTTGAGAAAGCGCCGAATTTTGCGGTGAGCCCGGAGCGCTTCAAAGGCTCAGTAAATAAATCGCTGCTCAGATTCGCGTCTGCGTTTCCCGATGCTCCGAAAAAAGAAGAGACCCTCGATTTCATCGACCTTCTTCAGGCTGATGATCTTTTCATCGCCCTCGCATGCGCCGACGGGAATGAACGGGCGTGGTGGGAGTTCGATCAGCAGTATCGGGGATATCTGGAACGGCTCTCGCGGCACTTGGCAAAGACTGAAGGAGATGCGCAGGAAGTGGTCGACTGCGTTTATGTCGAGCTCTACGGAACCCGATTTGTCGATGGTGAACGCGTTTCGAAATTTGGAACCTACAGCGGACGCGGAAGCCTTAAGGGTTGGCTGAGAACAGTCATATGGCATACGCTCGTCGATCTGCATCGCGCGAGCCACGACGAAGTTTCGCTCGACGAAATGACAGAAAACGCCGGTGAGGGCGCGGTTCACGCAAATTTCCTGGACCAGCCTGCGGCTGGCGACGGCGAACTCGTCGAACAGATCGCGCGAAACAGATATCGGACCGTAACCCTCAAATCGCTCGACGCGGCTTTTTCCGCTCTCGAAGAACACGAAAAACTCTTGCTGCTCTACTACCATGTCGAGCAATTAAAGCTTCGTGAGATAGCACGGCTCGTTGAGAGGGAAAACTCGCCTCTTCGGCAATGGTTTCAGCGCAAAATGCAGAGCCGCCGGGACAATCCGCAGGGCCGCATACACGAATCGACTGTTATGCGGTGGCTTGATAAAAGCTATGCGAAGATCTTGCAGCTTTTCAGGTCCGAACTGGAGTCGACCCACGACCTCACCGCTGTCGAGGTCGAGATATGTCTAAATTTGGTCACAGAGGATCTTGGCGGCACGGATTTATTTCAACACTTGGCCGTTTGAAGTCGCCGCCCCGGGGGCGTTCGCAGTTTTGGGGTGACGAGAAAGTTAGGCAAATGGTTCACTTAGCTCCGTCCTAGATGTGGAGGCTGGTACGAATGGATAATAAAAGCAAATTTGGCCGTGACGAACTGACGATGCAACTCCTATTAGGAGCATTCCTTTTATCTCGCAAGTCGCTCAAGAGTTCGGCTGCCGAGACCAGTTTCCACGTTGACGAAGACTTCCTGACTGCGTTTGCCGAGGGAAATTTGGGCGCGCGTGAATCTGCGCCCGTCGTTAATCATTTGGTCAATTGCGGCTTTTGCCGACATAAGACAGCTGAACTTGTCCGCCTTGACTTGGCGTTTGATGGAGCATCCGACGATGATGCCCACCCCGCGTCGGCAAATGAACCGCAAAAGCTTTCGGATGTCCTGAGCGGAATCCTTACCAGGATCTTCGGTACGACTGACGGTGCTGTTTTTGCTCATAATGAAAAGGACATAGAGGATGAAGTGGCTAATGAGCTCGATGTGACGAAAGATAAGGAGTAGATTCTTTCCACATTAGGAATATTCGGGGCCCGCGCTAAGAACGCGGGCCTTCTCTGTTGTGGCGATCCGAACCAGATGAGAGATTAAACAGACTCAGTTTGTTACAATTGGCGACTCAAGGGGTTATAATTCAATCATCGAAAGATTTGTAAAAGTGACCATTCAAGACTGCACTATAGACCCGCCAGACTGTTCGACCGACCGGCCTCCGATCTCGGTCGAAAAGGTCGCCGTGGCGAAACTCCCCACAAAGCGCGGCGACTTCATGATCGCCGGTTATCGTTCGCTGACCAGTGACGAGGAATTCGTCGTCCTCTTCAAGGGCGATATGGAGCCCGACGTTCCAACCCTTGTCCGAATACACTCACAATGCCTGACGGGCGACGTCTTTGGTTCTATCAAGTGCGATTGCGGACCGCAGCTTAACAAGGCGATGGAAATGATCGAGGCGGAGGGCCGAGGAGCGATCGTCTATCAACAGCAGGAAGGCCGTGGAATCGGAATTCTCAACAAGATCCGAGCATACGCGCTGCAGGACGACGGGGCCGATACCGTCGAAGCCAATGAGAAACTGGGTTTCGCCATAGATGCTCGCAACTACCAGCAATGCGCTGAAATTCTGTTCGACATCGGTTTATGCAAGGTCCGTGTTATCTCAAATAACCCTGATAAGCTCAGGGCCCTCGAGGAAGCCGGCCTGCGAATCGTCGAGCGAATTCCCATCGAGATCAAGACTGCTCAACCAGCCGCCCATTACCTTCGGACTAAGAAGGAAAAGCTTGGCCATCTTTTGAACTTCTAGAGCAATTCAACTTTTCCGTCCGGTATTCATAAATATGGACATATTGACGGCCAAGATCGATCGCCGTCGATTCGCAAATGCTGCAATAATGCGTTTTACCCTCTATACGCTGGCAGGCATGGCATTTGCGTAAATTACACCGGATGTAAACCATAGACCCCGGGATCCCTTCCCTGTATCTGTTTGCATAATCTTTAGAAAGGAATATCTGAAGCATGAAAAAGAATATTAAATTTTTTGCGTTGGCTATTTTCGCAGTATGTTCTCTGTTTTTCGTAACTGCGATAATGGCCCAAACCAGCACGACTGGGTCCGTAGAGGGCGTGGTACTGGATGCAAACGGAGCTGTTGTTCCGAATGCCAGTGTCTCGCTTTCCGGTCCAAATCTTATTAGGGCACAAACCACAACGACGAACACTGATGGGCGATATCGCTTCCAGCAGGTTCCTCCTGGACGCTACACTGTTGAAGTAGCCGCGTCCTCCGGTTTCGGAGCAACACGTCAGGAAAACGTCGAAGTTAACTTGTCAAGAACCAGCACCTCTAACTTTACCGTTACAGCGGCAGGAGTCGGAGGCGTGGTTGACGTTTTAGCATCCCCTGAGATCGATCAGACCAGTAATACTACTGGAACCAACATTTCGTCTGACCAGTTCTCAAACTTCCCGACCGGACGTACCGTCCAGTCTCTTTACACGATCGCTCCGACGGTTGCCCGTTCGGGTCTGCGTGACGCTTCTGGCCGCGATCGCGACCCGTCCGTTGCCGGCTCATCGGGTCCTGAAAATAATTACATTCTCGACGGCGTGAATGCTACCGACCCGGCTTTTGGCGGTTCGGGAGCGAATATCCCGTTTGAGTTCGTACAGGAAATCGAGATCAAGACCGGCGCATATGGCGCTGAGCACGGAAAGTCGACCGGCGGTATTTTCAACGTTATCACTAAGTCCGGCACGAATGAGTTTCATGGCGACGTTTTTGGCTACTTTTCGACCAGGAATCTTGTCCGTGAAGTGAAAGCTACGGCCATTCCGTTTACCGGTTCGGCTCCGGACGGTTTCTCCGAGATCGACGCCGGTTTCGATATCGGTGGCCCGATCATCAAAGACAAACTTTGGTTCTTCGGTGCATTTAATCCCCAGATTCGCAAGAATCACTTCCTTACCCAGACCTTTTTGCAGGAAGTCAACAATGAGATCACGACCCCGTTCTACGCGGGCAAACTGACTTGGGGAATTAACGACAACCATACATTCACTTTCTCGACGTTCGCTGATCACACCAAGCAGGAAGGCCATCTCTTCGGATTTAGCGGCTTTGGTGCAAATCTCGCGAGCTTCAGAGGTACTGCCGAGACGGGTGGTTCAAACTATGCATTCCGCTTGAACTCGTCGTTCTCTCCGAACTTTATCGGTGAGTTTTCGGCAGGTTTGCACTATCAGCGGGCCAACACAATACCGGAACTCGACGAGACGCTTGTCACCGATCGATTCGCGATCCTCCGGGCCGGAGCAGTTCTTACTCCGACCGAAACAACGGCCTTCTCGGCAGGCGGCCTCCGACTTGCATATGTTGAAGGAACCGGCGGAATGGTTCAGCGTAACTTCGTCCGTTCGGGTTTCGGCCTCGAATCTCAGCAGGATCGCGACCGCTGGGAGTTTGCGGCTCGGCTGCAGAACATTTGGGGCAAGCACACGTTCAAGTATGGTTTCGAGTTTAACCGTAACCTTTACAGAATCGATACGCGTTCGACCGGACCGGATCTGAACTTTACGGCTTCTAACCCGGCTGGTCCTCATCGTATCGAGAATCGTTGGGCCGTCTGTGCTCGAACTTCTACGACGACGATTACCTGCCCGAGCGCATCGCGCGTGCTCAACGTTGAGGCAATCATCGCGGCAGGTCAGGCACCTGCGGGTGTAACCACTGCTGTGTTGGGTTCGGTTTCGCTCAATCCGACGAACCCCTTCCTGGTTCTCGACGTTGTACGTGCTCGTAATTTTAGCCTGAATACACAGGGTGGATTTACGAATACCGATACTAAGAGCTTCTACATTCAGGACGATTTCCGCGTCACGCGCGATCTCCAGATCAATGTAGGCGCCCGTTGGGATACGCAGAAGGCGTATTCTGTTGGTGGGGTTCAGTATCTTCCCAATAGCAACTTGACCAACCTCTTCGATACGCTTCAACCCCGTCTCGGCTTTACCTATGACTTTACAGGTAAAGGCAAAGGCAAGGTTTTCGCTAACTATGCTCGATTCGTAGAAACTCCGATTCCGCTTGACATCAACGTTCGAGCGTCAGGTGGTGAAATTCAGAATGACTACCATCTGAATATCAGCCGTATCAACGGTGGAGCAGGAGCTACTTCGATTGGTAACTTTGGAAATCTTGGTAACCACGCTACTCCGGGTCCGGATGGGTTAAAGCCCCAAACGGTCAACGAATTTACGGCGGGTGTCGAATATCAAGCTTTCAAGGACATAACGCTGGGATTCCGCGGCATTTATCGACCGCAGGGATCTGTTATCGAAGATGGTTCATATGATGACGGCAACTGCTACTTCCTGTTTAATCCTGGTGAGACCAGTACCCAGGCGGTAGTGGACTTGCTTTTACATGAAGGATGCTTGAACGGTCCGGGCCAGCCCACGTCTGCGTCCCTCCTGGCTGCTGGCGATGTCTTTGGACGTGCACGACGTTTTTACCGAGGCCTCGAATTCACTGCGACGAAGAGATTTTCGAACAACTACCAGTTCGTTGCTTCGTACGTGTTTTCAAGCTTGACCGGTAACTATGAAGGCCTGTTCCGAAATGACAACGGCCAGTCCGATCCGAACATCACTTCGTTGTTCGATCTACCCAGTTTGCTGGCTGGCTCCTACGGACGTCTTCCGAACGACCGCCCGCATCAGTTCAAGTTTAACGCTTCTTACCAGACACCGTTTAAGTTACTTATTTCGGGTAACTTCTACGCTCAGTCGGGCATACCGTTCAACCAGCTGATACCGCACTTCTTGTACGGAGACAACGAGGGCTTCGGCGTTCCCCGCGGAACTGCGATCAACCCGCTTACGGGCAGCAACCGAACTCCGTTTACCTGGAATCTCGACTTGGGCGCATACTTTCCTATTCGCTTCAGCGAAAAGCGTGAGTTGCGGTTCACGGCCGATTGGTTCAACGTAACGAACAACCAGAAGGCGATCCGCGAGGATGAAACTTTCCAGATCAATAGTGGAGCTCCGGGAATTAACCCGGTACCGAATCCCTTCTACGGGACCGGCACCATCTTCCAGTTCCCCTCGGCTCTAAGATTGGGAGCGAAGTTCACCTTCTAATTGATTGCCCGCATCCGTTTCACGGAACGCGGGGTATTTTAAGAGGCTCTTATGAAAATAAGGGCCTCTTTTTTTTGGCGCTGCCGAAGCTGTCCGGAAATCTAGATCGTCGATTTTGTCCCCAATGGCGCTCGCTCTCCTCTTACCGAATCATTGTATTTGAAGTGGAATCGGAATAAACTACTCCATACAGTTTGAATCAGTACCGGAGGTCCTATTATGTATTCCGCGCTTTTCGTTCACAGTTGGGGACGGTTATTCCTGGTTGTCGTTCTGGTACTTTCTTTCTGTTTTATCTCCTCCCCTGAGCTTAAAGCCCAGAGCTCATCCAACGATCTCGGTAACGGCGGACGCCACACCATTCATGGGCGTCTTTACGCCGCGAACGGTAGGCGTAGTCAGGTATCCGGTCTAAAAATCCGGCTGACAACCTCTTCCGCCGGCGACATTTTTATCATTACGGATGAAACAGGCACATTCACCTTTCGAAGCGTGAACGCAGGATCCTATTTGATCATTGTCGAAGGCGGTGGCATTTTCGAAGACACCACTGAACGGGTCTACATCGACGATCCGGGAAGCAGTAGTATTCGAAGTCCCGTCCGTATTCGGGAGGCTCCCCGTTATGTTAACGTGCAGATCTATCTCCGGACGGCTGCGGGGGCTCCGTCCACAACGGCTCCTGGAATTCTCCACGTTAAGTGGGCCAAAATCCCGAAAGCGGCGATCGAACATTACGAAAGCGGACTAAAGCTTATCCGCGACGGTAACGACCAAGGTGCGGGAGCGGAATTTAGTCGGGCGGTCGAAATCTCGCCATCGTTTGCACCCGCGCATACTGAGCTTGGAAGGATCGCGCAGCGGGCCGGCGATCTTATCGGATCGGTCGCTCACCTCCGCACGGCGATCCGCTATGACGACGCAGATTTCGATGCACACTTGAATCTCGGAATCGCCATGCTGAATTTGAAGAAGTACGAACTTGCTGAGCCGGAACTCGTAAAAGCGGCATTTCTTGATCGGACCGCAGTAACACCACATTATTATCTCGGCATACTTTTCGTAGTGAAGAACGATCTCGATGTCGCACAAAAGGCCTTCGAGACGGCGAAGGAACTCAAAGGCGGACGCAGCCTGCCTGCCATACACAAATATCTCGGCCGGATCTACATGAGAAAGGACATGGAGAAAGAGGCCGTTCACGAGTTGGAAACCTATCTCAAACTCTCACCCAAAGCCCAGGACGCCGAAAAGGTCAAGAAAGACATATCCGACATAAAGGCGAAGCAAATAAAGAATGCCTTCGTCTGAACGGATCTATCGCGATTCGGTCCATAACATAATTCGTCTCAAGACGGATTCGCCGGAAGGCGCGTTGATCGGACGCCTCGTCGATTCTGCGGAGTTTCAGCGTCTGCGGCGTATTCGGCAGCTTGGCCTTGCTCACTTCGCATACCAGGCGGCTGAGCATTCGCGTTTCACACACAGCCTCGGCACCTTTCACCTCGCAACACGAATACTCGCGAAGCTTAAAACGAAATACGAGATCTCGCCCGACGATCAGACCGCCGTCCGTGTATCGGCGTTGCTCCATGATCTCGGCCACGGTGCGTTTTCGCACGTCCTCGAAACGATTTTGGGATTTCATCACGAAGACTTCACCATCGAAACCGTATTGAGCGATGAGACCGAAGTCGGCAACCTGCTCCGGTCGTATTCGCCCGAGCTGGCACCGCGAGTAGCCGATATTATTCGAGGTACGTTTCGGCCGATGGCCCTCGCCCAGATCGTGTCGTCACAGCTCGACGCGGACCGCATGGACTATCTACTTCGCGATTCGCTGATGACCGGCGTCAAGTACGGCGTCTTCGATCTCGAATGGATAATAAAATCGATCGAGATCAATGAAACCGACGATCAGTTGTACGTCTCGGCTCGCGGCCTATATGCCGTTGAAGATTATCTGCAGGCCAGATACTACATGTTCCGTCAGGTTTACTTTCATCGAACGCTGCGTGCCGCCGAGATAATCCTGAAGGCCATTCTCAAGCGTGCGCTTCAACTGTTCCAGGAAGGAAAAGCTGTATGGCATGCTCCGGGCACGGCGTTCGAGCAGATACTGAGCGGCAAAAAGTTAGGTTTGAAACAGCATCTCGAGCTCGATGACGCCGATGTCATCTACTACATCAAACAATGGCAGAGATCGAGCGACAAAATTCTCGCCGATCTCTCGAGACGATTCCTCAACCGCCGATTGTTCAAAGCATTCGATCTCGACATGCCAGAAGAGCAGCGGGCGCAATTTATCAAGGACTCGCGGGCGGTTGTCGAAGCTCATGGGTTCGATCCTGAATACTATTACGTTGAGGACAAGCCGGCCGACATTCCGCATTATTTTTATACGAGTGATCATTCGAAGCCAAAGAACCTGATCTATGTCGAGGACGGATTCTCGCGGCCGCGGATCCGCGAGATCTCGGAGGTAAGCAGCGCGGTTCGGGGCCTTCAATCGGAATACAGTATCCATCGCATTTGCTTCCCCGCGGAGTTAAAAGATGAGGTCGCCCGTCTCTATCACCGATAATCCAGGAAAATTAACTGATCAGCGCGAACGGATAAACCCGATACGTTATCGGATCGTGATCGCGTGTGTCGTTTGGGTTTTCCTCCTCGGGACAAACGTCGCGGCGCAGCGTGTGGCGATCGTGGCTCCTCAGCAACATGCGCGCGATACCGAGTACGCGGAACTGTTGACCGAACGTCTCGGCGCGAGTGTGAGAATCCTCGACAGCTCGCAATCGGATACCGCGTTTCGATCCGTCAGCATAAGAGATTTTTTCAACATGGATCGCGACGAAGCGAAGGCGACTGGGACGGTCATGGGCTGCGACTACTTCGTCCTCGTCCGCACCGGAGCGCAGAGAAGGTCGTCGTTCTCGCGGCCCGACTATTACGAAGCTTTCGCCGTGCACTACGTAGTCAGCACACGGACCGGCGAGCTTGTGTCGTGGCTTCTCAAAAGTTTCGAATCTGACGACCAGGTCAAAGCGGACCGTGCCCTTGCGGATTCAGTGAGCGATACGGCCAAAGAGATCGCGAACAAGATCAATGACGCCGTCATCGGCGGGCGTCGGGCGTCGGGCGATATCAAGATCGAAGAGGTACCTGTCGCGGATTCGCCGGCCGCAACGAATCTCAAAGCACCGATTCCCTACCGCCGGATAAAGCCCGATTACCCCTCGACCGCGTTTCTTTACGACGTCCGGGCAACAATAGATATCGAGGCCGATGTAGATCTCGACGGACGGATATTGGCGACACGGATCGTCCGCTGGGCTGGATTCGGTCTTGAGGAGTCGGTCGAAAAAGCCGTTCGTAGCATGAATTGGCGGCCCGCAATGCTAGCTGGCAAGCCTTTGCCGATGCGCGTTTTGCTGCGTTACAATTTTACGAAAGTGGACAAGGAATAGACGGACTCCACGATCGCCGCCATCACTCCTCATGATAAAACAAGTCCGAGCGACAATTCGTTTCGTAATGTTCGTAACCGCAACCCTTGGGCTCTACAGTCTGTGGTTTGTGTTTCGCATCTTTATTCCGAACAAGACCTACTGGCGTCAGCTCGCGTTCGGATCCTGGACCAAAGCTTTTGTGTGGATCTCGGGAATGGAGATCGAGGTCATCGGCGTCCCGCCAAAGCCTCCTTTCTTTCTCGTCACTAACCACGTCAGTTATGTCGATATCGCCGCACTGCGGGCCATCGTGAACGGCATTTTTGTCGCGAAGAAAGAAGTAAGAGATTGGTTTCTCGCCGGCCGTATCGTCCACGACATGGGTGTTATCTTTATCGATCGCAAGAATCGTCGCGACATCCCGCGGGCCGGCGAAGAGATCATACGCAAGCTTAACGATGGCGAGGGCGTGATCGTATTTCCGGAAGGCACCAGTACGAAAGGCGAGGATATTCTTCCATTCAATTCGTCGTTTCTCGAGTTCGCTTCGAAAACTGATCTGCCGGTGTCTTACGCGTCGATAGGTTATAGAACGCCCCATGGCGAGCCCCCGGCGAGCGCCACGGTCTGCTGGTGGGACGAGACGACATTCATCCCGCATCTGTTTCGTCTATTTACCTTACCCCGATACACGGCCATCCTGGATTTCGGCGAGGAAAGTGTCGTCAACCCCGATCGAAAGCAGCTTGCGAACGAGCTCCGCCAAAAGGTCAAGGAAAAATTTATCCCGATGATGTAGCTCACACATCATCTTCGTAGAAGCCGTCATCTCCCTATTTGGAGCAGACTGCAAACCCGAAGCGCATTGGCTAAATACGTATAGCTGACCGACACGATTGAGGCATTTTCCTTGAGCGTAATTGGATCCCCGAAGGCATTTCCCTCCAGATATAAAGAATATTTTTCGGTATCATAAAACGGACTTCTGAAGGTATATAAATTCTTCTACGGTTTTCCCGCTTAACTGAAATCCGTCGCAACCCGCCAAACCGGTAGCATTGACAAGGTTGCCGCCGCTTAAAGTGAAAACTTTTACGGTTCCGGCTCCGGCAATACAATAATGTCCGTATTCCCTCACTACACCGTTATATCTGTTTTGAGAGAACCCACTAATTGGTTTAAGTTTTACTTTTTATCTTTTTGTTTAACCGGTAGGTTCGGAAATAATTTTCTAGTGTTCAGAATTACGCCTTCCGGCGTGATAACCGCAGCCTTCACGCCTGAAGGCGTAATTCTGTACCGGCTATTTTTCTGCTATTAGTAATAAATTTTTTCCGATCGGGGGCGAGATTATTTCCTCTAACAATTTTGTGATGGGAACGACTGAGCGATCATAAAGCTGAACATTTTTGCTTTCCATTTTCAAGGATTTCAAAAAGCGGTATTTTACAAACCAGGGCAGAATACCCAGCAGGTCGAAATATTTTGCTTGTTTTATACTAAATCTTGCGGATTTGCATTTTTCGATCAATTCACTCCTATTATAGCGTCGAAAATGACCGATATACTTGTCAAATTCGCTGTATAAAAATGGGAGAGCCGGCACAAAAATAATCACCCGGCCGTTTTTTGATAAGGTCTCAAAAACTCTTTGGAGTTCCGTAAAATCATCCTCAATATGTTCCAATACATTTATATAAATAATTGAATCGGGTGTTTGCCCGATTTTTATATCATCGGCGACATTTGCAAAAATATTACGGTAAGTCTCAATTTTGGTTGAGAATCCGTTTTTTATGAAATCCCTCTCCACCAAAATTTCAAACATCTCGGAGGGCTCAACCAGAGTGAGTGTTTCAGGCTTGGTTTCTAACAAAAGCTCGGAAAAAGATCCGGTTCCGGCACCGACCTCAACCAGATGACTGCCCAAAAATGGTTTGATAAGTTCCAAAATCCACCGATGATAATTGACTGCAAAGTCCATCGCTTCAAGATCTTTGCCGACGTATTCAATTTTATTGCTCATAACCTTTCGAACTCAAAGCGGAGTTCTAAATTGAGAGGGGTCGGGGAGATTCTTAAATGATTTTTTCTTGGATGTAAATAAATTACAGCGAATAACATAATAAAAAGCCGCGATTCCATCTCGATAAGTAATTTTCTTTCCCTCCTCATAAGTTCTGCCATAATAACTTATCGGGACTTCATAAAAGGAGCAATTTAGCTTGGCAACCTTGGCCGTAACTTCGACCTCAAAACCGAATCCCGACGAGTTGATAATCAAATTTCGGATGATTTCACCGCGAAAAGCCTTATAACAGGTCTCGACATCCGTGATATTCAGATTGGTCATTAGATTCGAGAGAAAAGTCAAACCCTTATTGGCCAGATAGTGATAAAAATACAAAACCCGGGCAGCCCGTTTGACCATAAACCTTGAGCCATAAACGACATCCGCAAAACCCGCCAAAATAGGGGCGATGACTCCGGCTATTTCCGAGGGATCATATTCCAGATCGGCATCCTGAACTATCACTACTTCGCCCCGGGTCATAGCGAATCCGGTTCTGAGAGCAGCGGTTTTCCCCTGATTGGATTTCTGCCTGAAATAGTTAACGGATGGATGAGTATCAGCCAGTTTTTTGGCAATTTCCGGAGTCATATCAGTCGAACAATCATCGACAATAATGATCTCAAGCAGGTGCGGTATACCTAGAAGTTTTTCGATTATGATCCCGAGAGTCTTTTCCTCATTAAAAACCGGAACCACTACAGAAAGACAAACATTTTCTTTTTTGGTATCTAAATTACTCATAATTGTCATAAAAGAATTCGGACAAAATCAGCCAAAGCCGGAAATTGTAAATACAATTAACCATTAACACTTGGATTCAAGTTGTAAGTGCAACTTTCGTTAGTTGCTATTGTTCTTTAAAATAGACTTCACTCGGTGTCAGATCGCCCAGCGTTTTGCGCTGGTGGTTGTTGAGTTTGTTCTCGACTTCGTTTGGCTAAAAGCGTGTCGAGTTCCCGATCGCCGATCCGACTCTTCTCATCGAAGACGATTACGGGACGCTCCTCGATGCTCGCCTGATTGACGAGCTTACCGCGTTTATTGTATCTGCCGTATTTTTTCGATAGGGACGGCTGCAACGAAGATTCAGGTAAAGAGTGTGCCCGAGCTCTTGTCCCTGTAAATTCGCCGGTAGATCCATGCGTGGCTGACCGGAGACTTGCCTTTGAGGGCATGCGGGCCTGAGATCTGTTCGGGGAACCCTTGCTGGTTGAGCTTCTTTTCGACCTCCCGCCACAGGTCCTCGGTGATACGCGGTTTGGCCCTGCCCTCAATACGCTCACGGGCGCTCCCGTGAGCGTATCGATGATCCGGGCGATCTCCGCCTTTGGATGGCCTGCTTTAAGAAGTGCATATATCTGATATCTTTGTTCAAGGGTAAGCTGCCGATACTGGTTCATGGTAACTCTTCGATGTTCTCATCAAAGAACGAAGATGCTGTCTAACAGCTTGCCCTTTGATGAAACTCCAAGAGTCGCACTTACTACTTGAATTCACGACAATTAACTACTTATGCCGATATAACTTTACGTTATCATTTTGAAAAAAAGGTTCAACCTCAAACCATTTGGAAATGATCGGTTCAAGACTCTGGTTGCCGTTCCAAACGAGCAGAACCGTAAATTTTTGATGGTGCCTCTCGAAAGTCGTTTGCAGATTGGCCAATTGCAGACTGATCTCGGCTGGGCCTCTGCAAATATCGAGAGAGTTCGAGGCTCTGTATTCAAAAATAAAGTTTCTTTCATCCTGATTATTGACGATAACCGGAAAAAGATAATAGCCGAGTTCATAATTATCCCAAATCCGTGTGTGTTTTCCAATCCCCAAAATCGGTGTCAGATTTGTCAAAGGGCTTGATTTATACCGGCAACCGTTTTCAATAAAAACGATTGTGCCGAGTTTGTCGTCTTCCAACAGATATGGTTTTGCCGTCAGGTAGTTTCGACCAATTTCATTTGCCATCAGCGCATATTCCCATAAAACCGCGGTCTGAAAAATAATAATCCCGGCCAGAATAATATTTGAAATTATTTTTAACCATTTGAGTTTTCCGATTTCAAATACCGGTATAAAACAAACCAAGCCGCATAAGAGGACTCTTTCCCTTAAAAAACCACCGTGAGATTTACCAAAATCATCGGGTGAAAAGACCCAAAAAATAATCGAGGAGATGGTTAAAATGATCCAGGGAAGTTTTTCCCGCAAATCAAAGTTTGATTTGCGGCGGTAAATCCAGGTTCCGGCCGATAACAAAATAATCACCAACAAAAGCCATAAAAAGGGGGTGAAAACGGAATAAGCCGCTGATTCACCTGAGGAAAAAGGAAATGCTCTTTTACTGATCAGTTGGTAAGGGTCAGCGGCCTGAAGTTGGAGAGTCCATTCTGCTATTGAAAATGGATTATTTAAATATCGCCAGGTCGGAACTATTGAGCCGCCGGACTCGGTTGATAATTTATAACCGATGATAAGCGGAATGGAGGGAATAAAAGCGACGGCCGCCCAAAAATAATTTTTCTTCCGTTCCCGGGTTATGGAAATCAGTGAAATTATTAAAACACTCCAGAGAAACATCCCAAAACTTATCAGATGGCTGAAATAAACAAATATAACCAGCAAAAAGAGAATAAGGGATTTTTTAAAATTTAAACTTTCCCGCCATTTCCAAAATAAACCGACTCCAAAAGTAAAACCTATCAAACCCAGGATAAAATTATAGAAACCCATAAACCAGAGCCAATTAAAGGCAAAGACGGTTCCCAGCAGAAAACTTAGGTTGATTCCCTCAACCGCTTCAGAAGTTTGCCGGCGCAGCCAGCCGGAGGCCGCGACCAAACCGCCAAAGGTGATTGTTACCATCAGTTTTGAAACAAAGCCAGACGACAGAAACAACAATAAAAAGGCCATTAACCAATGCCCGCTGAGGTTTGGAATCGGGTATGGGTTGATCGAATAAAGTTCTACGAAAGTATTATTCCCCTTCAATAATTCTAAAAGTAAAAAGGAGTTATAGAGATGTGGTGATCCATCCTGATTTATATAACGGTCCACAAACCAAATCGGCAGACAGCAAAAAATAAAGACGACCAGGAATAAAGTTATATTTCGATACTTCCCAATAAATTTTGAATTCATAGTAAGCAAAAAGTTCGAAGAGCGTTTAGAGGATTTTGTTTAATTCTAAAATTCTTATCAAAAAGACCTTTTTTCGGATAACAGCATAATTTTTTTAATCCCCAAATTCCATAACATCCCCCCAATTCAATACTTTTTTAGAAAAATATTAAAGGAAATGAATTAATTAGAGAAAACCGCAATGGTTTTTTTCGTTATTTGTTTTTTCTGTTTAGCAACTGCGCTCGTTCTTATTGATTGATCGTCGTCGGCGTTTTTGCAAAGAACGGATGGTTTCCGACGACCGACCGGTTACCGGAAAAAAGAAGACCATCTACGAGCTGAAACGATTCAACCCTCGGGGAATTACGTAAGCTTCCCGTCAAGCGCACAATTCTAAAGTAGAGTTTTCTGCTTGAATCCGCCGTTTGAATTCGGCCGGCGGTATGTTCCCGAGCGAGCTGTGCGGTCGCTCTTCGTTGTAACTGATCAGCCATGCCCAGCTCAGGTCTCGGACCTGAGCAAGCGTTGAGAAGATGTGCGGATCGAGCACTTCTTCGCGGTAGCTTCGGTTGAACCTTTCGATGTACGCGTTCTGGTTCGGGCAGCCAGGCTGTATATAGATGATCCTGACGTCGTTCTCTCGGCACCAGTCGGCGAAGACCTGTGCGGTCATCTCGGGACCGTTGTCGACGCGGATCGCTTTCGGCACCCCGCGCTGCGACTTGAGAAGATCGAGGACCCGAACGAGACGAACGGCCGTGATCGACGTGTCGACGACGATCTCGAGAGCCTCGCGAACTCCTTCGTCGAGAATGTTCAGTACGCGGAACCTCAATCCCGAGTACAGCGTGTCGCTCATGAAATCGAAAGACCATACGTTGTTGACTTCTGCCGGAGCATCGAGCGGTACACGTTCGCGATCGGGAAGTCTTTTCTTTGTCCGCCTCTTCCGGTTGAGTTTCATCGCCTTGTAGGTTACTCGCTAATTTATACGAGATATCATTCGATAAAACCTGTGCGGGGACGAGATGCTGTTAACGCCGTCGCTCACGATAGCGTATACCTCGATCGGGAGAAACGCCGAATAGACCTGATTACAAGTTGGCAATTGATACGTTTGGTCGTATCCAGTCGGAGCCTCCTGCGAGCCGGTTCTACAGTGCCATGAGACGGAGAGCGGGTCTCCAGCGACGTCTGTTACGGAGCCTATATCAAGCCGGAGTGGGCTGAGAATAAGAAAAGCTGCCCGATCACTCAGGCAGCTTTTTGTTTCCAACTAACTTAACGATCTAGAAATCGTCGTCCGCATCGGCGGCCGCGGATTTTGCCGCGGGGTCAAAGACCTCGTCTTCTTCGAGGCTGATATCGTCGAGCGTTTCCTCGGCCTCGTCGTAACCGGCATCGGTATCAACACCGGGGACGCTTGCGAGAACCGGGATCTCCATGCCGCCGCGAAGCTCTGCTAATTCGTCAAACTCGTCCTCGACCTTGCGGTTCTCGGTATTGTCCGGAGCGACCTTGACGTTGCGGTAGTATTTCATACCGGTTCCCGCCGGGATCAGCCGTCCCATGATGACGTTCTCCTTCAAGCCGCGGAGATAATCTACGCGACCCGAGATCGCCGCCTCGGTCAAGACGCGTGTCGTTTCCTGGAAGCTGGCGGCCGAGATGAACGAATCGGTCGAAAGCGACGCCTTCGTGATGCCGAGCAGCAGCGGTTCGCCGACCGATGTCTTGCCCTTTTCGTCCGCGACGCGACGATTCTCGTCTTCGTAACGGAACCGGTCGACCTGTTCGTCCATCAGGAAATCGGTGTCGCCAACTTCCTTGATCTTCACCCAGCGAAGCATCTGACGAACGATGACCTCGATGTGCTTGTCGTTGATGTTCACACCCTGCAGACGATAGACTTCCTGGATCTCATTCACCAGATAGTTCTGCAAAGCGCTCGTTCCGAGAACACGCAAGATATCGTGCGGGTTCAACGGGCCGTCCATCAACGGTTCGCCGGCACGGACGCGATCTTCTTCCTGCACGTTGATGTGTGTACCGCGCGGAATGTCGTATTCGCGTTCGGCACCGTCATCGCCGGTGACGACGATCTTACGTTTACCCTTCGCGATCGGGCCGAACCTGACGATGCCGTCGATCTCGGACATCATCGCCGTTTCGCCGGGACGACGAGCTTCGAACAACTCGACGACACGCGGCAAACCGCCGACGATATCTTTCGTCTTGGTCGTCTCGCGCGGGATCTTCGCGATGACATCGCCCGGCTGAACATTCTGCTGGTCTTCAACCATCAGGTTCGCCCGGATAGGCATCTGATAGGTCTTGAGAGTCTTGTTACCGTCTTTGATCTCGAGACGCGGTTGATTTTTCTCATCCGAATCCTTGACCACGAGACGTTTCTGACCCGTAACCTTATCGACATCCTCTTCGACCGTTTTTCCTTCTTTCAGGTCCTGGAACTTAACGGTTCCCTTGACCTCGGTCAGGATGGCGAACGTGAACGGATCCCACGTTACGAGTATGTCGTCCTCCTTCACCTTCTGGCCGTCCTTGACGTGAAGTTGAGCACCGTAAACAACCTGATAGCGAGCAACCTCGCGGCCGCGATCGTCCTCGATCCCGATCTCGGACTGACGCTTGAGCGAGATCAGTTCCTTGTTACGGTTCTTGATCACCTTCAGATCGTCGAGATAGCGGACCGTTCCGTCCATCGCGGCGATGTGCTTCGTTTCCTGTTCGAGCCGGGCCGTACCACCGACGTGGAACGTACGCATCGTAAGCTGAGTTCCCGGTTCGCCGATTGACTGTGCCGCGATGACACCGACGGCCTCACCGATCTCGACCGTGTTACCGGTCGCCAGATTTCGGCCGTAGCATTTCACGCAGATCCCGCGGCGGCTCTCGCACGTTAGTGCCGAGCGGATACGTATCTTCTGCAAACCGGAAAGCTGAACTTGTGCCGCAAGGTCTTCATCGATCTCGGTGTTCGCCGTCACGATCGTCGTTCCGTCAACCGGATCGATAATGTCGTCGAGTGACGTACATCCAACGATTCGGTCACGCAAACTTTCGACTTCTTCACCGTTACGGATGATAGCTTCGGCCCATACGCCGCGGAGCGTTCCGCAGTCGTTTTCTGACACGATGACATCCTGTGCAACGTCGACAAGACGCCGTGTCAGATAACCCGAGTCGGCCGTCTTGAGCGCCGTATCGGCAAGACCCTTTCGCGCACCGTGCGTCGAAATAAAGTACTGCAGCACGTTGAGGCCTTCGCGGAAGTTCGCGACGATCGGCGTCTCGATGATCTCACCAGACGGTTTCGCCATCAGGCCGCGCATTCCGGCGAGCTGACGGATCTGAGCGTCCGAACCACGAGCTCCGGAATCGGCCATCACGAGGATCGGGTTGAGCTCTTTACGTTCGGCTTCACGCGTGTGCATCGCCTTGAACATTTCCTTTGCGACGCGATCGGTGACCTCGGACCAGATGGCCGTCACCTTGTTCTCGCGCTCCATGTTCGTCATGGTCGCATCTTCGTACTGCTTCTGAAGTTTGTCGACTTCCTTACGAGCATCTTCGATAATGCCCTTTTTGCTCGTCGGCGTGACCATGTCGTCAATACCGATCGACATGCCCGACTTGGTTGCATACAAGAAGCCCATCGTCTTCAGATCGTCGAGCAGAAGAACTGTCTGTTCGTGGCCGAGCTTCAAGTGCGAATAACTGACCAGCGACTGCAGGCCCTTCTTCTTCAAGGTTCCGTTGACGAATGGCAGACCGTCGCGCGTCAGGCGTTCATTCAGAATGACGCGGCCGGCGGTGGTGTCGATCACACGATCGACCTTTTCGCGGACCGTCGCACGCATGACGTCCTGGTTGTGATGCTCCATCGTCAGATCGAGCAGATCGCCGCGCCATCGCAGACGGATCTTGGTCTGCGTTTCGATGACTTCCGCATCGAGTGCAAGCAGAACTTCATCGATCGAGCCGAACACTTTGTTCGCACCCTTCATTTCGTCGCGTCCCAGTGTCAGGTAGTAGCATCCGAGCACGATGTCCTGTGACGGAACCGTGATCGGTTGGCCGCTCGCCGGTGAAAGCAGATTGTTCGACGCAAGCATCAACACGCTTGCTTCGATCTGTGCTTCGGCCGACAGCGGAATATGCACCGCCATCTGATCGCCGTCGAAGTCGGCATTGAATGCCGTACAGACGAGCGGGTGAATTTTGATCGCCTTACCCTCGACCAGCACGGGCTCGAACGCTTGAATACCGAGGCGGTGAAGCGTCGGAGCGCGGTTCAAAAGCACCGGATGCTCGCGAATAACTTCTTCGAGAATGTCCCAGACGATCGGCTCTTGGCGTTCGACCATTTCGCGGGCCTGTTTGATGGTCGCCGCGTGCGCATCCTTTTCAAGCTTGTTATAGATGAACGGCTTGAAGAGCTCGAGCGCCATCTTTTTCGGCAGACCGCACTGATGCAGTTTGAGCTCGGGCCCGACGACGATGACCGAACGTCCAGAATAATCGACACGCTTTCCGAGAAGATTCTGACGGAAGCGGCCTTGCTTACCCTTGAGCGTTCCCGACAGCGATTTCAGAGGGCGATTATTCGCACCGCGAAGAACGCGTCCGCGTCGTCCGTTATCGAACAGGGCATCGACCGCCTCTTGCAGCATGCGCTTTTCGTTACGAACGATGACCTCAGGAGCACGAAGCTCGATCAGCTTTTTCAGACGATTGTTGCGGTTGATGACACGACGATAGAGATCGTTAAGATCCGACGTCGCGAACCGGCCGCCGTCCAAAGGCACGAGCGGTCGCAGCTCGGGTGGAATGACCGGGATCACGTCGAGGATCATCCATTCCGGATTGTTGCCCGAACGCGAGAACGAATTCGAAACTTTCAGCCGCTTCGAATACTTCAGCTTTTTCTGCTGCGACGTCTCGTCCTTCATCTTGGCGCGAAGTTCTTCGACAAGCTCGGGAACGTTGATCTTCATCAACAGGTCCTTGATAGCTTCGGCACCCATCTTCGCGACAAACTGGTTCGGATAGTCGCGCATCAGCTCGCGATAACGATCGTCAGTCAGCAACTCTTTCTGCTTCAGATCCGGTACGTCGCCTTCATCGATAACGATGTACGTTTCGAAGTAGAGGATCTTTTCGAGATCGCGCAAAGTGATATCGAGAAGATGTCCAATTCTGGACGGCAGGCCCTTAAAGAACCAGACGTGCGAGCAAGGCGATGCAAGCTCGATATGACCGAGACGTTCGCGACGGACCTTCGACTGCGTTACTTCGACACCGCACTTGTCGCAGATCACACCGCGGTGTTTCATCCGCTTGTACTTTCCGCACAAACATTCCCAGTCGGAAACCGGCCCGAAGATGCGGGCACAGAATAGACCATCACGCTCCGGCTTGAATGTGCGGTAGTTGATCGTCTCCGGCTTGGTGACTTCACCATGCGACCACGAACGAATCTTTTCCGGTGAGGCGAGGCTGATACGGATCGCTTCGTAATTCGTGGTCAGTTGTGTTTTGTTGTCGTTATTAAATCGAAACATGTTTCTCCATTTTGGATTTTAGATTTTGGATTTTAGATTTCGGTGAGACTCTTGGTCTTCAATCCAAAATCGGCAATCCAAAATCCAAAATCGACTAGTCGACTCCTACTACCGAATCAACGCCCGCGGCCACTTCCTCAGGATCGATCTCATCTTCCTGGATGAGTTCGACGTCGAGGCATAGCGATTGCAGCTCGCGAACCAACACGTTGAACGACTCGGGAATTCCCGGCTCGAAGTTCGAAACGCCCTTGACGATCGTCTCGTAGATCTTCGAACGTCCGGCCACATCGTCGGATTTGCATGTCAGCAATTCCTGCAGAATGTGCGCCGCTCCGTAAGCTTCGAGTGCCCAAACTTCCATCTCACCGAACCGCTGTCCACCGAACTGCGCCTTACCACCGAGCGGCTGCTGCGTGATCAGCGAGTACGGCCCGATCGAGCGAGCGTGAATCTTGTCATCGACAAGGTGTGAGAGCTTGAGCATATAGATGTACCCGACGGTCACCTTCTGCTCGAACTGTTCACCCGACAGACCGTCATAGAGACGCGTCTTGCCCGAGGGCCCGACCGATGGCGGCAGCTTAAGCCGATCGTATTCGGCGTTTGCTTGGCCGATATATTCCTTGATCTCCTTTTCGCTGGCACCGTCGAAAACCGGTGTGGCGAAATGCAGACCCAGGACACGTGCGGCCCAGCCGAGATGTGTCTCGAGGATCTGACCGACGTTCATACGCGATGGCACGCCCAGCGGATTCAATACGATCTCAACCGGCGTTCCATCCGGCAAGTACGGCATGTCCTCTTCCGGAAGGATGCGTGCGATAACGCCCTTGTTGCCGTGGCGTCCGGCCATCTTGTCGCCGACGCTCAGTTTTCGCTTCATTGCAACGAAAACCTTGACCATCTTGATAACGCCCGGCGGCAGCTCGTCACCCTGCTTCAGCTTCGTGATCTTCTCGTCGTAGATATCCGAAAGGATATTGATCTGTCGATCGGTCCGCTGCTCGTATTCCTTTACCTCGGCTGCGACATCGATCGAACCTGCCGACACTTCGATCTTTCGAAGAAGTTTCGGATCCAGCTCTTTCAAAATATCGCGGCTCAGCGCCTGTCCCTTCTTCAGGATCACGTCCCGACCGTCCTTCAAGTCGTTCGTCAACTTTCGCTTTTCGAACAATTCGTAGATGCGCTCGTCACGCTGCTCCTGCAGAATGCGGATCTCGTCCTCAAGATCGCGGCGAAGATCTTCTTCTTCCATTCCCTCGATATCGAGCGATCGTTCGTCCTTGTCCTGGCCCTTGCGGGTAAAAACCTGAACGTCGACTACGGTACCGTCGATTCCCGGCGGGCAGGTGAGCGACGCGTCTTTTACGTCGCCGGCCTTTTCGCCGAAGATCGCACGAAGAAGTTTCTCTTCCGCGGTCAACTGCGTCTCGCCCTTTGGCGTGACCTTTCCGACGAGGATCGAACCGGGTTTGACCTGAGCACCGATCCGGATAATTCCGGATTCGTCCAGATCGCGTAACATGTTCTCGCCGATGTTCGGGATGTCGCGCGTGATCTCTTCGGGCCCGAGCTTTGTGTCGCGAGCTTCGATCTCAAGCTCTTCGATATGGATCGACGTGTAATAGTCGTCCTTTACGAGCCGCTCGGAAACAAGGATCGCGTCCTCAAAGTTGTAACCGCGCCAGGGCATGAACGCGACCAGTACATTACGGCCGAGTGCAAGCTCACCGCGGTCGGTACACGGTCCGTCGGCCATGACCTGGCCTTTCTCAACGTGTTCGCCCACGGCGACTATCGGACGTTGATTGATACATGTGTTCTGGTTAGAACGCTTGAACTTGACCAGCGAATAGATATCCGCCGTCACCTCGCGCGAGATCGTCCCGTCGACCCGATGGTCGGCCTTGACGATGATGCGTTCGGAATCGACGTAATCTACGACTCCGTTTCGTTTCGCGATAACGACCGCACCCGAGTCGCGGGCCGCGATCTTCTCCATACCGGTACCGACATACGGCGACTCCGCACGCAGAAGCGGAACGGATTGTCGCTGCATGTTCGAACCCATCAGCGCCCGGTTGGCATCGTCGTTCTCGAGGAACGGGATCAGCGATGCCGCGACCGAAACAAGCTGCTTCGGCGAAACGTCCATGTACTGGATCTCCGAGCGGTCCGCAGTAATGAACTCACCTTTCTGCCGGGCGGCGTTTCGCGCATTTACGAAATTTCCCTTCTCATCGAGCTCGATGTTTGCCTGGCCGATGATCCACTTGTCTTCTTCCCATGCCGTCAGATAGAACGGATACGGCTCGAATTCAGCCTCTTTACCCCCGTCTTTCGCGACTTTTTTATTCGCTTTCTCGATCTCCTCAAGCGGAGCGTGCTCACGCGGCTTGAACTTCGTGTCGCCGCCATTGTGGATCTTGACGTATTCGATGACTCGTCCATCCTCAACCTTACGATACGGCGATTCGATAAATCCGAATTCGTTGATTCGGGCAAAACACGACAGGCTCGAGATCAGTCCGATGTTCGGGCCTTCAGGCGTTTCGATCGGGCAGATGCGGCCATAGTGGGTCGGGTGGACGTCGCGGACCTCAAATCCGGCACGCTCACGCGACAACCCGCCTGGTCCAAGAGCCGACAAGCGGCGTTTGTGCGTGATCTCGGACAGAGGATTCGTCTGATCCATGAACTGTGAAAGTTGCGACGAACCAAAGAACTCACGAACCGCGGCCGTCACCGGCTTTGCGTTCACAAGGTCTCGCGGCATCGTCGTGAACATGTCCTGCTGGATCGACATCTTTTCCTTGATCGCACGTTCCATGCGCTCAAGGCCGATGCGGAACTGATTTTCGAGCAGTTCACCCACCGCTCGAACGCGGCGGTTACCGAGATGGTCAATGTCGTCCTGATGATACAATTCGCTGTTTCTCTTCATGCGAAGCAGATAATTCACCACCTCGACAAAATCGGCAGCGTCCAACAGCGAATCGTTGATCCGGTCCCGTTCGGGGCGGCCCATCTTGATGTTGAACTTCAGACGACCGACACGCGAGAGATCGAAACGACGCGAGTCGAAGAACATTCCCTCGAGAAGGTGATAAGCCGTCGGGACGGTTGGCGGATCGCCGGGCCTCATCTTCCGATAGATCTCAAGCAGTGCGTCGACCGGTTTGAGTATCGTGTCCTTCTTTAAGGTTAGTGAAATAACTTCACCGATCTCGTCTGATTTAGGGAAAAATACTGCAAAGCTCTGAATGCCTTCCTCGATGATCTGCTGAAGCTTGGCCGCGGTAAGTTCGGTGTTCGATTCGACGATGACCTCACCCGTCTCGGTGTTAACGATATCGTCGACGGCATACGCAGTCTCGAAATCGTTAATCGAAACCTCAACCTTTTCTTTCTTCAACCGACGAAGCTCCGCGATCGCGGATTTCGTAACCTTCTTGCCGGTCTTCGTGATCTCTTCCTTGCGGTCCTTAATGTCTTCTTCGGCACGCATGCCCGCGAGGTGAGTCGCGCCCTCGGGCTTTACCTTCAAGTAGATCTTCCCTTTCGATACGACAGCTTCGTCGATTGTGTAGAAGAGCTTGATGATATGGGCGTTCGAGTACTCGGCGTTCTTGACGACTTCTTCAAGAATGCTGTCCGACACGGTTTTCATGTCGATCTGCGGGTTGAGCCACATGCCGAGTGCACGCAGGAAGATCGTCGCAAGGATCTTTCGCTTGCCGAGTCTCGCGTGCAGAATCCCTTTCTGATCGTATTCAAACTCGACCCACGAACCGCGATACGGAATGATCTTCGCCAGATATTCGTCGCGATCGCCCTTGAAGAACACTCCCGGGCTGCGGTGAAGCTGGGACACGATAACGCGCTCGGTTCCATTGATGACGAACGTTCCGTTCTCGGTCATCAGCGGGATCTCGCCAAAGAAAACGTCTTCTTCTTTAATGTCGCGGATCGTCGATGTACCGGTTTCCGGGTCCTTATCGAACACAGTGAGTCGGATCTTGACCTTCAGCGGAACGCTGTAAGACATACCGCGTTCCTGACACTCCTGCTGGTCATGCTTATGTTTCAAGCCGACAGGTTCACCGCAATTCGGGCAGAGCTTTGGCCGAACTGCATTGAAAGTTCCGCAGCTGTTACAGAGGACCTCGGCTGGATTGAACGGATCGACTTTTATTTTTGATCCGCAGCTCTTACAGTTTGCCCGCAGGTGCTCAAGCCCTTCCAGATTTCCGCATTTACACTGCCAGTTTCCGATCTGGTACTCGACGTATTCAAGCGTCGCCGTCTCGCGAAAATCCGACACCGGGAAAATGGAACCGAAGACCGACTGCAAACCGATGCTGTCCCGTTCTTCGGGAATGAGATCCATTTGAAGAAACCGGTTGTACGATTCGCGCTGAACTTCGATCAAGTTCGGGATCTGCGCTGTTGTGTAGATCTTCGAGAAATCTATTCGCTCCGGCGACTGACTCGTCCGGCGTCCCAGGCCATGTGAATTATTTTGAAGCGGATTGTTGATCATATGCGTAATAAGCCCGAAGAAAAAACCTATTGATTTATCCGTCGTTTGTTGTTAGGATTCCCGTGTTAACAGAAGACTCCCAGATACATTTTCAAAAAAAGACAGCAAATGCGGTCGAGGGTAAAGTTTGCCCTGACCGCTTTTCAGCAGTAAATCGCTGTTAATTTAATTTTTCGAGAGTGTCGCAAAAAGACACTGACTCCCATTTCTGCGATCAAGAGATCGCGTCAAAACCGCAAGAAACCCCGATTAAACCTAGGCTTCGCACCCGTCCCGAGACGGCAGTCGCTACTCAGTAAAACTGAATCTTAATCGAGCGCTGTAGCAAGTTTAACAGCTACGCCGTGACGAGACAAATTCAGTTTTGAGTCCCGGCCTTTAGCCGACCCGTAGACGGTCGAGATGCCGGTCCTCACAAACAGGCGATCACGCCGGCTAAAGCCGGGACTCAAAACTACTATTTGACTTCGACTGATGCTCCGGCCGTCGTAAGCTTGGTCTTGATCTCTTCGGCTTCGTCTTTCGAAACGCCTTCTTTCAGCGCTTTCGGAGCGCCGTCGACCAAATCCTTCGCTTCCTTAAGACCAAGGCCCGCAACGACTTCGCGAACGACCTTGATAACCGCGATCTTGTTGCCGCCAGCCGCCGTGAGAATCACGTCAAATGTGTCCTTTTCTTCAGCAGCAGGGGCTCCGTCACCGCCGGCCGGTGCCGCCATCATCATCGGAGCTGCCGCAGCAGCAGCCGAAACACCGAATACTTCTTCGAGCTCTTTGACCAGCTCCGACGCTTCGAGAAGCGTCATCCCTTTCAAAAACTCAACTACTTCGTCTTTTGTAATCGCCATGATTATTTCTATCTCCTCTCTTAACAGGGTTCTGTTTTTTCGTTAATCGTAAATCGTTAACGTGAATCGTCCATTCTATTTACGATTCACTATTTACCATTCACGGCTTGGTTGTCAGCCGCTAGAACCCATGGGACCTCTGGAAATGGGGTGCATCTCCTTTTCCGTTCGGTCGGACGCCGATGCGACCTGACAAATCGCTTCGGCTCGTTTTCCTTGAGTACGGCCAGTGCGAACGTCACCGTTCGCAATTTCAAATTCGAAATCTCAGGTCCTGCTTCTTAAATCTCAGATTTGAAATTTGAGATTAAGGATCGGAGATCTCAAAGATCCTATTCTGCTTTCTCGTCGCTCTCGGCAGCCGGAGCTTCCTCGCTCGCGGCTTCAGCCGGTGCGGTTTCCGATATCGCTTCCTGAGCCGGAGCCTCTTCCGCAGCCGGGGCGGCTTCCGCTTCTACGACCGGAGCTTCTTCAGCGGCTGGCGCTTCTACAGCAGCCGGAGCTTCTTCAGCGACCGGGGCGGCTTCAGCTTCTGCGGCAGGAGCTACTTCTTCGGCCTTTGCCTCGGCAGGAGCTTCGGCCTGTACGTCAGCTCCACTCGAAGCCTTTTCGCCGATCTGTTTGATCACCACCGCAAGATCTCGGGGAACCGCGTTAATGACCGTGACGATCCGCTGCGCCTGTGCATTGAGCACGTAAAGCAGCTGCGACATAAGCTCTCCTTTCGAAGGCAAGCTGGCGATCGACTGGACCTGCTTAAAGTCGACCAGCCGTCCATCGACAACACCCGCCTTGAAGGTGTAAATGTCGGCGTTGTCCTTCATGAACTTCGAGATCGCCTTCGATAAAACGACCGCGTCATTCTCGGTCCACGCGATCGCGGTCACGCCCTTGAAGTGCTCCGTCGCCGGTTCGAACTGCGTGTCTTTTGCAGCGATCCGAGCAAGCGTATTTTTCACGACCTGATAATTTGCGCCGGCCTCACGAAGGCTGTTGCGGAACTCAATGTCTTTATTGACGGTCACCTTCGAAAAGCTGACAACCATCGCCGACTTAGCACTCTGCAACGACTCAGTGAGGGCGACCAGATCTCTTTGCTTTGTTTCTCTCGTTTTCATTCTTCCTCCAGCTCCCCTCCTTACCAGAAGAGGTGGTTCTCCATCAGATAAAGGAGAACCCCGGTAGCTGCCGCTCCCGGTTCTGACCAATCCTCACTTTCTAAACGTACGCCAGCTCGTCGAGCAAAACGCCCGGGCTCATGGTCGCCGCCAGATTGATCTTTTTAAGATATCGGCCTTTGGCCGTCGTTGGCCTTGCCTTGATCACCGCGTTGATAAGAACTCTCGCGTTCTCTTGAAGCTTGGCTTCGTCAAACGAAACTTTGCCGACCGGCGAATGGATGACACCCGTCTTGTCGACGCGATATTCCACCTTACCGGCCTTGGTTTCTTCGATGGCGGTTTTCACATCCATCGTCACCGTTCCTGTTTTCGGATTTGGCATGAGGCCTCGAGGACCGAGGACCTTACCCAACTGACCGACCTTGCCCATCATATCGGGCGTCGCGATGAGAGCATCGAAATCGAGCCAGCCGCCTTTGATCTTTTCGACGAGATCGTCGCCGCCGACCATGTCCGCGCCCGCTGCCTCAGCCTCTTTGATCTTGTCGCCCTGAGCGATGACAATAACCTTCTTAGCTGTCCCACCCAGTCCGTGCGGCAGAACGATCGTTCCGCGAACTAGTTGATCGGCCTTGCGGGGATCAACGCCGAGCCACATCGTCAGCTCGACCGTTTCGTCAAACTTCGCAAATGCGATCTCTTTCAACTTAGCCACCGCTTCTTCAAGCGTGTGCTTCTTACCGAACTCGACTTTTTCGAGCGCGGCCAGGTATTTCTTTCCTCGTTTCATTTTACCTCCAGGTATTAGCGAGATTTGCGATTTTCGATTGCCGATTTTCGATCGTCGGCGGACAAAAATCCTTGTCTCTCCCTAGGAATGTGATCGTGAACGCGATCGAAAATCGCAAATCACAAATCGCAAATCCAAACTAGCCTACTACTGTCAAACCCATGCTCTTCGCAGTTCCCTCGATCGTCCGCATCGCGGATTCGATGTTCGTCGTATTCAGGTCCTGCAACTTCTTTTCAGCGATCTCGCGGATCTTGTCGCGCGATATGGTTCCGACTTTTTCCTTGTTGGGTTTGCCGGAGCCCTTCGGAATGCCGGCCGCCTTGCGAAGCAAGTCTCCAGCCGGCGGCGTCTTCGTTTCAAACGTGAACGACCGGTCGGCGTAAACCGTGATCACGACCGGGATCTTCATCTCCGGATCGTCGTTCTGCGTCCGAGCGTTGAACGCCTTGCAGAACTCCATAATGTTCACCCCGTGCTGGCCCAACGCCGGGCCGATCGGCGGCGCCGGATTCGCCTTGCCGGCGGGAATCTGTAACTTGATGTAACCTTCTATCTTCTTAGCCATATTTCCATTTTGGATTTTAGATTTTAGATTTTGGATTATCGGACCGCGCTTTCAATCCAAAATCCAAAATCTAAAATCCAAAATCGGATCATTCCTCTTCTGCAAAGGTGACCTTTTCCACATCGAGGAAATTCAATTCCACCGGCGTCGAACGTCCGAAGATGGTCACTGTAACTTTCAAAGTCGTCTTTTCCTCGTTTATCTCTTCGACCTTTCCGGTAAAGCTCGCAAACGGGCCTGACTTAATGCGAACTACCTCGCCAACTTCATACGAGAATTTCGGCTTTGGTTTCTCGGTCGCGACCTCGATGTTGTGAACAATCTGGTCGACCTCAGCCTGCGTCAGCGGAGTAGGCTGCTTACCACCCAGGAATCCCGTAACTTTCGGCGTCGACTTGATCGCGTGAAATACGTTGTCGGGGATCTTTCCTTTTTCGTCGCACTCGATCTCGACTAGCACGTAACCCGGATAAAACATCCGGGACGATTCGATCCGCTTGTTTCCGCGCATTTCGACGACGGTTTCCTTCGGGAGCAGCACTTCGGTTATGTACCCTTCAAGCTCCATGTCGCGGATCCGGGCATACAGGCTTTCGACCACCTTGTTCTCATGCCCCGAATATGTGTGGATGAAATACCACTGCTTCATTATAAAACCTTAAGCCCCCGCGATCTTGTTCACTGTCCACGTCAGGGCTTCCAAAATGTAAGTCCACGCCTGATCGATCAGAAAAAGATAGATCGCAAAAAAGATAACGCTGATGATAACGATGATCGTCGTGTTCTTTACATCTTCCGACGACGGAAACGTCGTGCGATCGAGCTCGGCCCGCGTATGTTTGATAAACTCGCCGACACTTTCTTTCTTTTTGCCTTCTACGGCTTCGGTCACTTCTTTTCTCCTACAGTTTGTGTGGCAGGGGTACCAGGACTCGAACCCGGACCTAAGGTTTTGGAGACCTCCATGCTAACCATTGACACCATACCCCTCTATCCATTTTGGATTTTGGATTTAGGATTTTGGATTAGCCGTCTGATCGTTCAAATCCGAAATCCGACATCCCAATTCCGAAATCGGATTATTTGTTCTCTTTGTGCAGCGTATGGCAGCGGCAGCGGCGACAGAACTTTTTGAACTCAAGCCGATTTGGCGTGTTCTTTTTGTTCTTTGTCGTCACGTAATTCCGCTCTTTGCACTCGGTACACTGCAAAATTATGTTATCTCTCGGCATAAAACTACTCGCTCGTTGTTCGTAGTTCGTTGTTTGTGGCTCTGCGTTTTTGCAACGATCCACGAACAACGATCAACGATCTAATCCTTATTCAACTACTTCCGATACCGTACCGGCACCGACCGTTCGGCCGCCTTCGCGGATAGCGAACCGAAGTCCTTTCTCCATCGCGATCGGGGCGATCAACGTGATCTCCATCTGGATGTTGTCTCCGGGCATCACCAT
>JBBKXD010000099.1:0-2602 GCA_037969295.1 Pyrinomonadaceae bacterium
ATCGCAAATGCATAGGTTGGAATCCTGGGGAAAAATCTCGGTGTGCTCTGTGGCTAAAGTTCTCGCTGCATCAACAGATCGGTCTGCTCATCCTTGCCTAGCAGAAACACGTGACTCCCGACGACGCGGAATCCGTTCTTCTCGTAGAAACGTTGAGCACGGGGATTGTATTCCCAGACGCCGAGCCACATTACGTCGCGATCTTCTGCTTTTGCGCGATCGAAACATTCGTTCATCAAGGTTTGCCCCACACCCTGGCCAAGATGTTTTTGATGTGAGTAGAGACGTGAAAGCTCGACTGGGCGTTCGGCGGTAACGCCCGGCTCGATGTGATCCATGACGATCTTCGAGTAGCCGGCCGCTTCGCCGTCGATCTCCGCGATTAGAAAGATGTTGTTCGCGTCGGTAAGCTCCGCGGCGATCTGTTCCTGATTGAACGCCTGACGCATGTAATAGTTCAGATCGTCCGGCGCGTTTTTCGGATGATGTGCAAACGCGTCCCAGAACGTCGTGTACGCTAGATCGGTGAGAAGTTTCGCGTCTTCGGGAACGGCTTGGCGGATTATGATTTCAGGCACGATTCAGAAAGTTCTCCAGCACAAATATCTTGCGCAAACGAAATCGGGTAGGGCTTTCCACGAGACTTATTGCCTTTAAGTTCTCGAGGCCTGAAACAAAATACGGCTCAACCGCAGCTGGTATTTCGGAAAGCCATTCCGGAACATCTAGTTTCATTTCATCGCACAGTGTTTCTGCCGTCGAAGCCAGCAGGGCGGCCATGCGGCCTTCCCGTCCGTCAAACGGCTCCTCTACCGCACGCGGATCGCGGCTGCGACGAAAATCGTCGACAAAATTCATCAGATGCAACGCCCAGTTATCGGGGTCGGCATCTACAAACTCTTTTGTCTCTCGCAAGGTGATCATTTCACGAAGAGCTCCTCGATGAAATACTGAGTGGCAGGTTTGATCTGATGCTGAGGATAGTACTTTTCGAGTATGGTAAATACTTCTGTTGGTGCCTTTAACCCCAGCACATCGATCAAAATGCGCACATCGGTTTGATCGTAAGTATCGGCCCTCGCCGACATTGCCTTCATCGCCAGCATGTAATCGGGTTCCGGAACAAAGACCTTCAAATTGGAAAGGTCGAGAAATATCCGTCGCGGATGCGAAACAAGATATCCCTTGAGCCCGTCATTCAACCAGTCCGGCGCAAGGCCATTTCTCTCCGCTATCCGTTGAATGAGGAGACGGATCTCGCTCGACGGTTTGAAAATGGCATCGACGTCTTTGGTCGCCGGCCGTGCGTCGTAGACGAGACACATCACAGCGCCGCCATAGATCGTTATCTCACCAATAGTATCCGCCAGACGAAGTTCGTCATTGAGTTCGGTAAGGTATTTAGTGATCTCTTCGGCGGTCATCGAATTATTTTCCGCTCATTATCAGCTTCGCGATGGTCTGAAGCTGCATGTTTGAAGTGCCTTCGTAGATCGAGCCGATCTTCGAGTCGCGCCAGAACTTCTCGACCGGGTAATCTTTGACGTAGCCGTAACCGCCGTAAAGCTCGATCGCTTTAGACGAGACGCTTTCGGCGCACCGCGACGAGTAGAGCTTTGCCATCGCCGCCTCTTTCAGAAATGGCTTTCCTGCATCCTTCAGACGTGCGGCGTTGTAGACGAGCAGGCGTGTCGCTTCGATATCGACCGCCATTTCAGCGAGCTGGAATTGCACGGCTTGAAAACTTCCGATCGTCTGGCCGAACTGCTCGCGCTCGGCTGTGTACTTCAGCGCCGCCTCGTACGCGCCCTGCGCGATGCCAAGCATCTGCGCACCGATACCGATGCGCCCTTCGTTGAGAGTTTCGATCGAGACTTTGTAGCCTTTGCCGACCTCACCGAGCACATTCTCTTTCGGAACCTTGCAGTTGTCGAGGATCAGCTCGGTCGTCGACGAAGCGCGAATGCCAAGCTTGTCTTCTTTCTTACCGACGGAAAAACCCTCGAATTGTTTTTCGACGATGAATGCGGTGATGCCTTTGTAGCCGGCAGCCGGATCGATCGTTGCGAATGTGACGAAGATCTCGGCCTCGTTGCCGTTTGTGATCCAGAGCTTCTGACCGGTTAGCTCGTAATGATCTCCCTTGTCGACCGCACGCGTCTTCAACGCGAAGGCGTCCGAACCCGAGCTGGCTTCGCTCAACGCGTACGCCCCGACTCGCTGCGTCGCCAGTTGCGGCATGTATTTCTTTTTCTGATCGTCATTCCCCCAACGCATGAACGCATTCGTCACGAGCGTGTTGTGAACGTCGACGAAGACCGAAACGCTTGCGTCGACACGTGCGAGCTCTTCGATCGCGAGGATCGCATTGAAGATCGTCGATCCGGCGCCGCCATGCTCTTCTGGCGATTCGATCGCCATCAAGCCGAGCTCAAAGCAGTGTTTGATGAGTTCCGGATCGAGCTTACCGGCGTGCTCCATTGATTCGACCCGCGGGCGAACCTCACCCTCGGCAAACTCGCGAACGGACGCGCGAAACAAATCTTCTTCTTCGGATAAAACGGTTAGGCCGGTGTTAGCCAACGCGTGAATGGCGGCAGTG
>JBBKXD010000100.1:0-4010 GCA_037969295.1 Pyrinomonadaceae bacterium
ATGATGATCTTCGCCATCGCGAGCAGCACCGCGGCCTCGCTTCCCGGATAGGTCGGCATCCAATAATCCGCCATCGACGCCGTGTTCGACAGACGCGTGTCCATCACCGCGAGCTTTGCACCGTTCATCATTCCTTCGATGATCCGCTGTGCGTGCGGATTGAAGTAGTGGCCCGATTCGAGATGTGCTGAGATCAGCAAAATGAACTGCGCGTTGCCGTGATCGGGTGACGGGCGATCCGCACCTTGCCAGATCGCATAACCGAAGCGAGCACCTGCCGAACAAATATTTGTATGGCTGTTATGTCCGTCGACGCCCCAGGCCTGCAGGATGCGGTCCATGAAACCTTCGTGCCCCGGACGCCCGACGTGATACACAACTTCGTTTCTACGGTCTTCTTTCAGAGCCGTCCTAATCTTCGCCGCGATGTCATCGAGAACTTCGTCCCAAGTTACCTGCTCCCATTCACCGCCGCCGCGCGGCCCCTTACGTTTAAGCGGATACAGAATGCGGTCGGCATCGTTTATCTGGTTGATCGTTGCCGGCCCTTTCGCGCAGTTCTTCCCGCGGCTTCCGGGATGGTACGGATTGCCTTCGAACTTGCGGACCTGCATTGTTTCCTTGTCGATGTAGCTGAGCAGCCCGCATCCCGCTTCGCAGTTGAAGCAGGTCGTCGGAACGATCATGTAATTCTTCTTCTCGCGCCGCTGTCCGCTCGTTGCCTCGTACTCCGTCCAGTGGTCCCATTTATCGGGCGGCGGATAATCGGTCAGCTTTCCGGGCCCGACGATCGGCGGCAGCGCATCCATTTCTTCGCCGTGAAGATCCGGGATGAGGTGAAGCTTCTCGGCGATCGATTCTATGAATGAAGGTTTGTGATTGGACATAGTATCGACCGTAAAATCGTTTACGACCATGTAATCAGGTCGCGGGTATCGCGCCAACGGACTGGATCGCAGGCATCCTGCCTGCATGAGTGCGAAGCACGAACAGCCGATTACGCCTGAGATTTCGACCGTTTGACGTCGCTGTTGCGACGTTGCAGGCAAGATGCCTGCGTTCCAGTCCGTTGGCGACCACCTACGTTCGAGATCGACCAAACCTCATTTTTTAAGCGTTGCGTTTATTCACCGCCCACGACTCAACTCAACGGGATCAACTGTGGTGCTTTCACCCAAATGCGTTCGCCGATGTACAACCCGACCAAGATCAAAACTCCCGCGACGGATAATGCGAACATACTTCCGGTCAGAAGCAAAAATATCGGCAGCACGTTCCCGATCAATATCATCCCGAGCCAGAACGCTCGACTGAACTGTCCGCTCGTGATCATCTTTACGACTGTGTGTGCATCGTTTGTCGAATGCGTCGTCGTCATCTCGATCGCGAGCGTGATCAGATGAACGACGATCGTCGCGAAGGTTGCGAATGTCAACGCCATCATGAAGTCGACGCTAACGCGCAACCACAGCGTCCCGATCAAAAACACCGCGAGCCCGGCCATGATCGAATGGATGATCATGTGCAGCCCGAGCATCGGCGACTGCCAGAAGTCGCGGCCCTTTGCCTGTGCGAAGAGGAACGCCGTGTATACCGCCGAGAGCAATGCAAACACGATCGCGAGCGGCTCGATGAATTTCAACGCAGTCGTAAATCCGAAATAGGATGCGGCGATCCATGCTGTCAGCAATCCGCCGTAGACGGTGATGATGTACGCACCGCGTGTTAGCCACGATCGCCATTGCGGACGAAGCAGAACATAAAGAAACCTGTCGGGCCGGCCAAGATCCATGATCAGAAGAATTCCGGTGAGCACGAGAAATACCATCGACGTGATCGCACCGACCCATTTCACAGTGCCGGGAACTTGCATGAAAAATCCACCGAAGATCGGAATCAGAAACGCACCGGCGGCGATCGCTTTCGTCCAGATATACGCCGCGACTTCCCATCCCCATAAAACACCTTTGTCCGGAGCGTCATATACTCGGCGAGCGTCGTTGGACGGACTGTTAGTCCGTCCAGTCTTTTGCTCTGTAGATTCCTTATGCCTACGCTCAATTTGAACAAGACCGCCTGGCTTCGGGCTCCCGACCGCGGTCCAATTCGTCGAAGCGGACGGACTAACAGTCCGTCCTACCTGATGCCCGACACCGGATGATTGCGAAGACCACATGTAATCGGTTCCCGGATTCGCTTCACCCGGATCGAGCGAAGCCTTGTCGCCGTCGATATAAAAAAGTTTCGGTTTCGTTCCTTTCTCCGGCTTGCGGACGCTCACCGTTTCGCGTGCAAGTAACTTAGAAATCTCGGTCTCGGGATTGTCCATGTCACCCGAGATGATCGCATGCTCGGGACAGACGTTGACGCACGCCGGTTCGAGACCGATGTCGACACGATGCGTGCAGTAGTTGCACTTCGCCGACGTGTGATCGTCCGGGTGCATGTAGATCGCATCGTACGGGCAAGCCTGCGTACACGCTTTGCAGCCGATACACCGGCGATCATCGAAATCGACGATGCCGTCGGCGCGTGTAAATAGCGACTCGACCGGACATATCTCGACGCACGGCGCGTCGGCGCAATGATTACAGCGCATCACGCTGAACAATCTTCGCGTGTCGGGGAACGATCCCTTCTCGATGTACTTTACCCAGGTGCGATTTACGCCGATCGGTACTTCGTGCTCGGCTTTGCACGCAACCGTGCACGCATGGCAGCCGATACACTTGCGGTTATCGATGATGAAGCCGAAGTTCATAAATTAATAGAGGAATGGGTCGAGATGATTTTAGGCTATATTCGGGCGGCGGTCGAGACGGGGAAGTTTTTGCCACAGAGCACACCGAGATATCTTTTCGTGTGTTTCGTGGTTTGCATTTTCTAAGACGGCACCCGGAAATACACGAAACACACGAAAAAACGAAAGGCACGCAATCGATCTACGTGCCTGGCTCTGTGCGCTCTGTGGCTTCTTTCGACCTACCTCAACGACGCATTCAATTTCGCGAGTGCATCAGAGCCCGGGCACAATTCATCTTTCGATAGGGAATTCAGAGGACGGTCGGTGGTCGAAAGCATGTCGTGCAGATCGGCGGAGTCGCGATTGATATACAGCAGACCCGTGAGAATCTCGCCGCGGCGCTTCGCTTCGCGGACGGCGTTGGTCGCCGACAATCGATCGGTCGGGTCCCAATCCTTCGCGAGCTTGTTGAGATGGATCATCGAACCGTCGTGCATCTCGAGTTCCTTGATCGAGCCAGCCTCGTAGTTCGCCGTTATCTCGCGCATCATCGGCACGAAATCCATCGTCGCCGTCGCCGCGACATGCTCGCGGACGTAGTCGTAAGATTTTGTCGAGCCCGTGTTGTTGTTGAATGTGACGCAGGGCGAGATGACGTTGAGCATCGCGAATCCGTTGTGCCGCATCGCCGCTTTCAAGATCGGCGTCAACTGTTCTTTGTCGCCCGAAAAACTCTGTGCGACAAACGTCGCCCCAAGCTCGATCGCGAGGCTCGCGAGATCGATCGCGGCGAATAGGTTCTCGTGCCCGGTCTTGTTCTTCGAACCTGCATCGGCCGTCGCCGAATCCTGTCCCTTCGTCAGACCGTAACAACCGTTGTTCATCACCAGGTAAACCATCCGCAGATTTCGCCGGACGATGTGAACAAACTGGCCCATCCCGATCGACGCCGTATCGCCGTCGCCCGAGACACCGAAATAGATCAGATCTCGGTTCGCGAGATTCGCACCCGTCGCGACAGACGGCATCCGCCCGTGCACGGAGTTGAAACCGTGCGAGTTCGACAGAAAATACGCCGGCGATTTCGAAGAGCACCCGATACCCGACAGCTTCGCCACTTTATGCGGCTCGATGTTCAGCTGCCAGCACGCCTCGACGATCGAAGCGTTGATCGAATCATGCCCGCACCCCGCACACAGCGTGCTCAGCGAGCCTTCGTAATAATCGACGGTGTAACCGAGGTCGTTCTTCGGCAACGCCGGGTGTC
>JBBKXD010000101.1:0-8464 GCA_037969295.1 Pyrinomonadaceae bacterium
TCAGTGGTCAGTGCTCAGTCATTCCGCACTCCGCACTCCGCACTCCGCACTCCGCACTCCGCACTCCGCACTCCGCACTCCGCATTCGGCATTCCGCATTCTGACCACCCGTCACTGACGCCAAAAGCCGAAACAAAATCTTACGGAATATAAGTGGAGACCGCAAAAACCCAAAGCCTTTCCCAATGAGTCGTCGAGTTTATTTTCGTTTTCGACAAAAACGCACGATCATTCCTGAGAGCAAGTGGCGGATTTGTCTTCATCCCCTCGTTTGCCAGCCGGAACTGCTTGCTCTATAGTTTTTGGATACTCAATCCATCTGATGGCCGACGTTTCCACCGAATCAATGCAACAAACAGTTAAAGCCAAGGTCGAAGGGCATTTTCGCGCGAGTTTTGTCGAAATCAAGGATCTTCCCGTCCCGATAAGCTCACTCGCTCGTATCTCCGAGAATTTTTATTGGTCCTGGCAGCCGGAAGGAATTGATCTCTTTCGTGAGCTCGACCCTCGCCTTTGGATCAAATACGAACAGAATCCGCGCCTGCTGCTCAAGAACGTTCGGGAGCTGAGATTGTGGCATAAAGCGAGTGATGAAGAATATGTTGCGAAAGTAAATGACTTCGCGACAAAGCTGGACCGCTATATGTCCGAACCGTCCGAGGTATCGGACGGGTGGAAGGACGCCTCCGCAACCACAGGTCGTTCGGCCATCGCGTACTTTTGTGCGGAATATGGCGTCCACAATTCACTGCCGAACTATTCCGGTGGCCTCGGCATACTCGCCGGCGATCATCTCAAATCGGCGAGTGATCTGAACATTCCGCTCGTCGCCGTGGGGCTCTTGTATCGCTACGGTTATTTCCGACAGCGGATCGCACATGACGGCTGGCAGGAAGAGCGATATTCCGACGTCTTCGAATCTGAGCTTGCGGTGACGCCCGTCAACGATGCTTCCGGCGAACGTCTCACGGTGATGGTCCATATCCGCGGCCGAGAAGTTTTAGCACAGGCGTGGCTCGCCAAGATCGGGCGAATCTCGCTCTACCTTCTGGATACAAATATTCCGCAAAATATTGAGATCGACCGTTTGATCACCGGCCATCTTTACGGCGGCAGCACCGAAACGCGTATAGTGCAGGAAAAGATTCTCGGGATAGGCGGCGTGCGCCTGCTCAGAAGACTCGGACTGGCTCCCGCGGTGTTTCATTTAAACGAAGGGCATTCGGCGTTCCTGACACTCGAGCTTGCGCGCGAATTTCTCTCGGCAAATCCGGATGCTTCATTTGACGAGGCGAAAGCCTTTGTCCGTTCGCAGTGTGTTTTCACTACTCATACGCCCGTCGCCGCCGGAAACGATGCCTTCTCGACCGATGAGCTTCGCGATTGCTTTGACGCAAACTTTATCGCCGGCCTCAAATTGTCAGAGGACGAATTCTTCGATCTCGGGCGCATCGACGCCGCCGACGATTCAGAGCCATTCGGCATGACACCGTTCGCATTGCGAATGAGCCGCTCGGCAAATGGCGTCAGCGAGAAGCACGGCGAAGTTTCGCGCGAGCTGTGGCGGAGTATGTTCTCCGAAAAAGGTGATCCCGCAACCGTGCCCATCACCCATGTCACAAACGGGGTGCACGCTCCGACGTGGATCGCGGCGCCGTTTCAAAATCTGTTCGAGCGATTTATCGGGCCCGAATGGCAACAGCATGTTCGCGATAACAATGGGTGGACCGCTGCGATCGACCAAATTCCGGATGCCGAAATTTGGCGAACGCACCTACTGCTCAAAAATCTTTTGATCGCGTTTATTCGCGAACGTACCAGGGCAAAAGACACTGGAACTCGCGACACAATTCACGAACACATCGACACAAAGAAACTGCTTTCCCCGGATGTACTGACGATAGGTTTTGCTCGTCGGGTTGCCGCGTACAAACGATGGAATCTACTCCTCTCCGATCTCGATAGGCTTTTGAAGATCGTCGATAACGCCCAACGCCCGGTTCAATTTGTCTTTGCCGGAAAGGCGCACCCGCAAGACCGAACGGCAAAGCAGATCTTGCAGGAACTGATGAGCATCAATCATGAGTCGAACTGGCAGCACCGCGCCGTCTTTATCGAAGACTACGACCAGGAGGTCGCCCGTTATCTGGTTCACGGCGTCGATGTGTGGATGAATGTGCCAAGACGGCCGCTTGAAGCCAGCGGTACGAGCGGGATGAAAGCTGCGATGAACGGCGTGCTGAATTTTTCGATCCTCGACGGATGGTGGATCGAAGGCTACAACGGCGAGAACGGATTCGAAATAGGTGACCTTGCCGAAAACGACGAAGAGGTCGCGGACGCCCGTGATGCCGAATCGCTTTATTCAACCCTGGAAGACCAGATAATCCCCGCATTCTATGATATAGATGAAGCCGGCATTCCGACCGCGTGGGTGAAGCGAATGAAGAACGCCATCGCGACTTTGACACCGGCATTTTCGAGCGACCGGATGGTCGAAGAATACGTTGAGAGAATCTACGGCCTTAGAAGTCTGAATTCAGAATTCGGAAATCAGTAGGCGACGGTTTCTATTTTTCGCCCTTCCGAATGCCGACTTCTTACTCCGAATACTGACTTCTGATTTTTGACTACTGAATACAAGAAAATGACAAATACAGAATTCCGAACAGGCGTTATCAAACCCGTGGAATGTGTCAAAGAAGGCTTTGAGCTGATCAAAAAAGACTACTGGCTGCTTTTTGCCATCGTCCTTGTCGGCGGACTGATCGGCGGCGTTACGATGTACATTCTCGCCGGTGCGATGATCTGCGGAATAATGTTCGCATTTTTGAAGGCGATCGACGGCAAGCCTGTAACGTTCGATGATCTGTGGAAAGGGATGAACTATTTCGGGACGGGTCTGGCCGTAATTGCGATCATCATCGTCCCGATGATCATTTATTACATATTCCTTTATGTGTCTCTGTTCGGTGCTCTGATTGGCGGTGCTCAAGCCGGAGAGGCAGCTATGTTAGGCGCTCTGGTCGTCATCGGCATTATCGATCTCGCGATCCTGATCGTGCTGGTCTGCCTTCACACACTGCTCACCTTTTCATTTCCACTTATCGTCGATCGCAACCTCGGGGCGATCGATGCAATAAAAACCAGTGCCCGGGCCGTCTGGCAAAACCTGGGCGGCGTTGCTGGTCTTGTTGTTGTTAATTTTGGACTGGTATTTATCGGATACCTCGCCCTCTGTATCGGATTGTATTTCGTCATTCCGATCATGATCGCAGGCAACGTTGTAGCCTACAGAAGAGTCTTTCCATCTTTGGAAACGAGGACGAACCTTAATCCTCCTCCGCCAGACTCGTATAATTGGTCCTGAAAAATATGCCGGCAAATTTTGTTAACGTGGAATCGATCGAGACTCTCGATCGGTTGTTCGAAGAGTCATTCACACAACCCGTCCTGCTGCTCAAACACAGCACCACATGCGGCATAAGCTCCGGCGTGTACCGCGAAGTCGGCCTCGTTACCGCGAACGTGAATGTCGTTATCCTTCAAACTCACCGCGAGATCTCAAATGCGATCGCTAACCGAACCGGCGTTCGTCACGAATCTCCGCAAGCCATCGTGCTTCGGGACGGAAAGCCTGTCTACCATGCGTCGCACTACGATATTGAAGCGCAGCACATTAGTGCGAACCTCACCGAATCGGAAGATCACGTATGATAGAGCCCGTTCAGATAATTGAAGAAGGTGAATCCGAGATCTCGATCAAGTGGTCGGACGATGCCGAGACGCATTACACCGCGTATATCCTCCGAAGGTCCTGTCCCTGCGCCGGCTGCATTAACGAATGGACCGGCGAAAAGACCCTTGATGATACTCGGATCCCGGAAGATCTTTCTTTCAAACACACCAGCATAGTCGGCCGCTACGCGCTCAACTTCCACTTCTCCGACGGACATGACACGGGGATTTTCAGTTTTGCATTTTTGAGGAAGTTGTCCGGACAGTGACAGGCGTGAAAAGTGAAAGGTTGGCCTCTTCACTCTTCACTCATCACTCATCACTTTCCTCCCAGTGTGAATCGCAGCGATACCGCCCGTCAGATTTGTAAACTCAACAGACCTGAACCCGCTTGAACGCATGAGTTCCGCGAGGCCTTTTTGATCGGGAAACTTCGAGACGGAGTCAGGTAGATACTCATACGCCCCCTTTGAACCGCTCACGACACCGCCGATCCGCGGCAGAATTTTCGTAAAGTAAAAGTTGAAAAGCCCTCGGAAGCCAGGGACGACTGGGCTCGAAAATTCCAACACCACGAGCTTCCCTCCAGGTTTCAAAACCCGGGCTAATTCGCTCAAGCCGTCGGCGAAATTCGAAAGATTACGCAGCCCAAACGCGATCGTCACTGCATCGAAAATCGAATCAGCGAACGGCAGACGCATGGCATCGCCTTCAATGTAAGGAATCGCCGCGCTCGCCTCATCCGTCTTGACCTTCGCGATCGCCAACATCGGATGACAAAAATCCGAACCAATGACGCGGGCATTGGCGTTTCGTTTTAGCTCGAGCGAAAGATCGCCCGTTCCGCAGGCAACGTCCAGAACGACCGCGCTCTGATCACCGAGAATGTCGCTCAACCTTTCACGAACGCTTCGGCGCCATCTCTTATCTATGTTGAGGGAAAGAACGTGATTGAGAAGGTCATATTTGCCCGCGATGCCGGAAAACATGTCGCGTACGGCACGCCCGTGCGCGATCTCATTTGGGGGTCGCTCGTTGGGCATTGGCTATTGAGCGGCGGCCGGTGGGCGGACTGCAACCGAAACGATGGGGTTCTTCGCGAGCCGGTCGGCGACATGCTGGACGTCCGCTATGGTAACAGTCTGAAACGCCCGCGCGTCTCCCGCGACGGTCGTCCGATACGTATCGGCGTCGAGCCATTGATCGAAAAGAGTTCTTCCTGAAACCCTCGCGAGGGTTTGAGATCGTGCGGCGGCGAATTCGTTCTGCGAAATTCGTTCGCTAAGGGAATTGAACGGAAAGGCTGCCGAGCCCGGAACACTGATAACCAAAACGCCGGGCAGCGTCCGGGCCTGATGTGACACGACCGCGTGAGCCGGAGTCTTTTGCAAGCGGGCTTTTAGAATATCTTCCAGTACCAACGACGCGGCATAATCCGGATCGATTCTCGCAACGCCTCGGAGCGCGAATGTCGTCCGCCCGTCCGCACCTTCTAAAACTATTTCAAGCGGTTTCGTATCAGGATCGTCGGGCTGCCGAAACGTAGATGGAATCCGTTTGTCGGATTTCAACCATGCTCCCAAATATCGGCGAGCAGCTCGGAATCCGAGATCGCCGTTGAAGTTTCCACTGATCGCGACCGTTGCGTTGTCGGCGGAGAAGAAACGTTCCCGAGCAAACTGAAGATCCGCAGAATCGATCCGCTGGAGCGACTCGACCGATCCCATTTGAGGGCGGCCGTATGGAAAATCTCCGAATAGCCGCCGGGTCGCGGCCTGGCCAGCGACGTAGACAGGATCCTTTTCAAGTGCGACCAATTTTTCCATCAGAACCTTTTTCAGCGCCGACGTCGTCTCTTTGTCGATCGTCGGATTTGAAACTGCCTGGGCAAGAGTTTCAAGCAGCGTAACGAATTCCTTAGACTTCGCACTCGCATTGATCTGGATGTAATCGTAATTCGTTATCACCTCGACGCTGCCGCCGAGATCTTCCATAAAGAACGATCGGGACTCGGCGGTCGGGAAAATATTGTCCGCCAGCAACTGCGTTACGCCTTCTTTTCCCTGAGGATCGAACGCTGAGCCGCTATGTATGCGGATGCTCACCTTAACGTCGGTTGCCGCCGGGTCGCTCCACATCAAAAGCTTAAGCCCGTTGAGGAGTTTTTCCTGGCGCGGAACGTTACTCCCGGGCCTTTGAGCAAGTACTCCGAAGGACATCGACGCTGCAAACACAGCAAGAACCAAAGATTTATGGAATAAAGATCGAAATTTCATCGTATAACAATTTGGAAAGTGAGATGTTACCTGTTTTAGTTGCAAAACTCCATCGAAGTGTTGTTCCGCCTATCATCCGATCGCCAACGGCAAAATTTTCGATCCGAGACGGGCATCGTGTGAAAGTCACAATGCATCTATCTTTCTTGAACAAGCCGGGTTTAAAGCGATGTTCTCAAACCAGATATATCGCTTAACATCTGCGAAAATCGCGTTATAATTAAATCACTTACATGCCCCTGCCCGGGGTAGATGATTCGAGAGGCCACAGAGATGGGAAAGATTGTTAAGTATTGCAGTTCGTGTGATGAAGGATTCGCCGAGAAGTTTGGGTTCTGTCCTGATTGCGGAGCGCCACTGCAAGCTTTCGAGATGAGTCCGGTAGAAAACGAAATTGAGACGGTATCGGCCGAACCCGAAGCGGTCGAAGCCGAGGTAGATGCGACGCCAGTCGAGGTTCAACCCGAAGCTCCGGCGCCTGTCTTTTTACAGGCTGAAGAACCGGAAGAAGCAGTTGACGAGATCGAAGAGCCGGAGGAGATTACTAGTCCGGCGGCAATGGCAGAGGCTCCTGTTTTTTATCAGACGTCTCCGGCATACGCGGATGAGCCGCGAAATTCTCTCGACGAGGCGACGAGTTGGGATTACACCCATTCCGATGATGGTGGCTTTTACGTAACCGTTATCGAGGAGAAGAACGGCAAGCAGCGGAACGGGCTGTTGCTGGGTGCGGCCGTGATGGTTCTGTTTCTTTCGGTCGGTGGCTGGGGAGTATCGCTGTTTCAGAAGGATCTCGGCATAGGTGCCATCGGCGATGAAACATCGCTTGCGTATCTGGGCGTTGACGTTCCAATGGTAGTCGATCCGGAAGACGTAAAGAAAGATAAGGAAAAAGGCGGCGGTGGCGGCGGTGGCGGCCGCGAAGACAAAGAAGAGACTTCGCAAGGCGATCTTGCCCCCCAGTCACGGACTCCGACCCATATCCGCCCCGACGTTAATATTGTCAGGAATGACAACTTCGAACTGAAGCAACCGGTCGCGACTACCGAGGGCGACCGGAAATTCCCGAGAGAATATGACCGCTACGGCGATCCTAATTCGCGATTCGCCGGCCTGTCGAATGGACCGGGCTTTGGTGGTGGACAAGGCAGCGGAAACGGACAGGGCCAGGGCAGCGGCAACGGTACGGGTGCAGGTAGCGGAAACGGTTCTGGCAGCGGCGACGGGGATGGCGATGGAAACGGCGGCGGAAGCGGCTCGGGCGGACGCGGAGCTCCCCCACCTGCACGTCCCGCGGTAACGACGCCGTACAAGATCACCTCAATACCTAAGGCGACGTATACCGATACGGCACGGGCCAACAACGTTCAGGGCGCTGTTCGATTAAAGATCACACTGCTCGCATCCGGAGATGTCGGGTCCATCGTTCCAGTTACAAGACTTCCGGATGGTTTGACCGAGAGAGCGATTGCGGCTGCACGGCAGATCCGATTCGAGCCGAAAATGGTAAACGGAGTCCCGCAGTCGGTCGTAATCACGCGCGAATACACGTTCACGATCTACTAAGCGTAGTTAGTTTCAAATAAAAAAGCACCGGGATATCCTCGGTGCTTTTTTGTTTGTGTATCTACGCAAGCAGCAGGCGGCCTGGAGTGCTTGCAAGTCTTAGATCGAATTCCGACCTGACTTAGAATTCTCATTCAATTCAAATCGATCTCGATCGCGTTTCTCGATCTTCTCAATAATGTCGAGCGGCTCGTTGTCCTCGAAATCGATTCCCATCGCATGGGCGTTCTCTTCAACATCGGACTGGTCCGGCGTCGGGTTATGGCCGAACACGCTTTCCGCTCCTGAGTCATTTACGTCTTCCCATTCGGCGTCGATATCTCCACCGGAGTCGGCAGGCGAGGCAGCATGATTCTCCTTTAGACGTTCCAGCAGCTCCTGAGGCGCTTTCGGCGCATGGGCGATTTCATCGTCGATAAACTCCTGGGTTTCTTCGTCGGGGACATCTTCCCTTTCGTAGAATTCCAGCTGCTTTCCGTTAATCATATATGACCTCCTTGCTCCGTAAGTTTAGAAAAAGCATAGCACACGCCCAAGGCTTCACCTACAAAATTTTAAATGAAGACGACGGTCTGTGATGAAGGAATTTCAAATCGTTTGCGGCAGCGAATATTCATACACATGAGCTGATCGTCGACCCGGACCATGTAGTCGCGGGACTTGTCGAACTGCGCACGCTCGTGCTGGTTCAGATTTCTCGGCGGGTTTCGCTTCTTGACTCGCTTCAGCCATCGAATGTCGTAATCGTTCCGTTCCCGGCAAAACGGACACGAGTAATTGGCCTTCTTTGTTTCGTGTCGCTCATCGAAGATATCGCGTTCGTGCATAATGCGACTATTGTAGCGTTTTGAAATAAAAGCCAGAAACCTGATCTTAACTTAGGA
>JBBKXD010000102.1:0-5798 GCA_037969295.1 Pyrinomonadaceae bacterium
CTTGCGAACGTGACGTCCGCGCGACGAGCCGGCGAACGGGTTTTTGTTATCGATTACTTTGACGATGCCGCGCCCGAGATCTCGATCGGCGTCGATGAGAACGATTCTCTAACGCAAGCCGCGGAGAAATTTTTCAAGCGATATACCAAGGCTCGAAACGCGAGCCACGAGATCGAAAAACGCACGAAAACGATCGAGAAAGAACTTCGACGCGTCAGGGCACTTCGCGATGAATTGGAAGCGGCGATCGAGGCGAACGACGAAGATCGGATCCACGAGATCGTCGGGACGCGAAAACAGCCCGTTACCAAACGGTCGAACAAGCGCCCCGAAAATTTGACGGGGACGCGCAGTTTCGTTTCATCAGATGGTTTTGAGATTCTGGTCGGGAAAAAAGCCAAAGACAATGACTTTCTCACTTTTCGAATCGCGAAGTCGCTCGACACCTGGATGCACGCCGCCGATTACCCCGGCTCGCACGTAGTTATCCGAAACCCGAATCGAAAGGAGATCCCGCATCGAACACTGCTCGAAGCCGCTCAGCTCGCGGCATTTTACAGTCAGGGAAAATCCCAAACGAAGGCGGCCGTTCATTACACGCAAAAAAAGTTCGTGAACAAACCAAAAGCTTCAGCCGCCGGGTTAGTAAGTCTGGCAAGTTTTAAGACTGTGCTTGTCGAACCGAAGATCGGCGATGCGAAGTTGAGGGCGGACAATGAACTATGAACTATGAATGGTGAATGGTGAATGGTGAATGGTCAATTTTGAATGGTGAATGATGAACTATGAACTATGAGCTGTACACTCCGCACTCCGCACTCCGCACTCCGCACTCCGCACTCCGCACTCCGCACTCCGCACTCCGCACTCCGCACTCCGCACTCATCCCTCATTCACCACCATTTCAACGAGCTCTTCCATTTTTTTGATATCCGCCGGATTGGCTCCGCGAAAGACGCCACGCAAATTACCCTCTCGATCGACCACAAAGCTCTGCGGAATACCGTTAAATTTGCTGATTTTCAAGAGTGCGGCCTGGATAGCCGTGTCCGCCCACACCAGAGTGTAGTTCAGCTTCATCTCGCCAGCGAAGCTGTTGATATCCTCGACCCTTTCATCGTCCGTGTTGAGGCCAATCACTTCTAAGCCGCTATCCCGATGCTCCTCCTGCATTTTCACAAGGGAGGGCATCTCGGCACGACACGGGCCACACCAGGTCGCCCACATATTGAGGAGCAGTACTTTTCCTTTCTTGTCAGCTACCTTGAATGTCGTACCATCCAGATTCTTGAGATCCGCCTGGGCGACCGCAACAGCGATCGGTGGATAATCGGTTTTCTTTTTCTCGAGATTGGTCTCCGGCGCAGAATTTCCCGCGGGCTGCGGCGATCCTCCCACCACACCGTTCTCGGTCGTCGCGGTCTTCGTGCAATTCGTAATCGCGGAAAAGGCAAAAGCCAGTACCAGGAATAAAAGCAGGTTTGTCAAAATATTTCTCATTGTAAAAAACTCAAAAATGATCTCGCAGTTGGGAAGCCTAATTCACCGAATCAGGGCCCGACAAGTCTAAACCCGATCTCGGCGCGCCGCGTGTTGGCCGGAATGCCGACGCGAAATGTGGACGTGATCGCATTGTTACCGGAGGATTTGTAGATTGCTGCTCCGCCGCGAATCATACGATGCGGCTCGGTTAACGGGCGAACCTCGCCGGAGCTTCCGGGGTAGAGAGAGGGTTCGGACGACGTCCATTCGAAAACATTTCCGATCAGATCGTGAACGCCCCACGCATCCGGACAGCTCTTTGAAGCGACAACCGTCGGATCGTTGCTCGACTGATCAATGACCGCGCACTGCGGATCAAACTTATCTCCCCAGGGATAAAGATTCTCTTTGCTGCCGTTGCGTGCGGCGAACTCCCACTGCTCTTCCGTCGGAAGTCGATATTCCACACCGTCGCGCTTTGACCGCCAGGCTGCAAACGCCTCGACGTCGCTCGCATTCACAAAGCGAACCGGCATTTTCTCCTGACCGGGTATCGGTTTTTCATTCACCCAATGAACCGGAAACGGACGGTATCCCGTTTCCGTAACGAACTCGTAGTATTCGGCGTTCGTGACCTCGGTCTTGTCCATGCTGAATTTATTGACGGTCACTTCGTGTTCGGGGCGTTCATTATCGTTCCCGTTGTTACGCCCCATCTTAAAGGTTCCACCCGGAATTGCCGCCATTTCAGCCTTAACAGTCACGGACGGCGCGACGCTTGGCGCGGGTGACGCCGCCGGGCTGGCCGTATTGCGGGCTCCGGGAAGTTTGGGAATCAACCCGAGCATATAAGCACCTCCGACCCCCACAGCACCAATCACAAGAAGCAAAGCCAATCCGAGAATGCCGAGAACAAGCGGAGAAAACAACCGACGTTTCGGTGGCTGAGAAATCGCGCCAATATTCTGACGGCCCGTGTCCCAGTTCTGAATCTCCGTCCTTTGCATGTCCGGATGCGATAGTTGAGTTTCGGCCATACTATGCGGAGTATCGCCGGCGGCAGGAGCGATTCGTGGGCTCGTCGAACCTTGCGCTCGCAATTCAGCGACCACTTGCGTCGGCTTGCCATCGCACACAACGTCGCCGAACCAGTCCTGGAATCCCGCGTGACTGACGCGAAGATGGTGATTGCCACTTTGAACACCTTCGAGCAAAAGGCGGCCGTCGTTGTGACTTTCACCCACGGGAACGTTATCAACGTAAATGCGCGATTGCGGTGGCCGCGTGTGAACCATCAGCGTCGAAACCGGTAGCGAGCCGTGTCCCGATCCCGTGTTAATGCCGATCGATTGAGGATGGATCGCTTCCTTTAATTCGCTAACGAGAACCTCTACCGAGGATGTTCGCTGTTCCTTTTCTTTCTGAAGCGTATGGAGAACCGCGGCCTCGATCCCAGGAGCGATCATGACTCCAAGCTCGATAAAGCGCGGTGCCGGATCGCTGACATGCTTTTTCATGATCGCCGGAATCGATGAACCCTTGAAAGGGACGTCACCTGCGAGCATTTGGTAGAGCATTACGCCGAGACTGTATATATCCGAGCGCGAATCGGGTTCGTCGTCGGCCCATTGCTCCGGAGCCATATAATACGGCGAACCCATCAGGCCCGTCGTCTGGGCTTGCACGAACGAACCCAACAACTCCCCAGACTTGATCTTTGCCAATCCAAAGTCGAGGATCTTCACCGCCTGCGACATATTTGGCTTGTCGCTGCAGATCATGACATTCAGCGGCTTGAGATCGCGGTGAACGATACCTTGATGATGAGCCGCTCCTACGCCCGCGCATATGGCCGTCATCAGTTCAAGAGCCCTTTCCGGGTGAAGAGATTTTTCACGAGCAAGCAGATCGTGCAGCGACTCTCCCTCGACGTACTCCATCACGAGGAACGGTAGTGTTCCGTTGACGACTCCGTAATCGGTCACTGCCACGACATTCGTATGCCGGATGGCAGCCGCGGCGAGGGCCTCTTGTCGAAATCGAGTGACGAGCTGTGGATCGTTACCGACAAGGTCGGGGAGGATGATCTTTATCGCAAGCTGGGTTTTTAGGTATGCGTGGCGAGCTTTATAAACAACGCCCATGCCGCCCTGGCCCAGACGGCACTCGATGTGATACTTCCCCTCCAGCACAGGTTCGCCCGCGATCGTATGGACCGTGGGCATTCCATCGTTCGGACACGTCGCTATGTCGTCAGCGAAGCAGTTTTTACAGAGCTGGCATTCCTTCATTTAACGTTCAAATTAAAAGCAAACGCGTGAGAATAGCGGGAGTTCATTTTATTAGGTACACTTCGGGCGACGTTTTTCTTTATAGCACTAATTGATTCTAATTTCTTTGCCTTTTTCAAGCAAGGTAGTCCTGTATCCGGGATGTATACGTCTCAGCCGCGGATAACCATATTCACAAGCCGTCCCGGGACAACTACTACCTTTACTACGTGCTTGCCGGCTACAAGTTCTGCGATCTTCTCGTCGGCGAGAGCCATTCTCTCTAATGCTTCATTCGAGGCGTCAGGCGGTGCGAAGATCCTCGTCCGTAGCTTTCCGTTCACCTGTACGGGTATCTCGATCTCGTCCACCTTTGCCAGCTCTTCACTGTATTGGGGAAAGCGCTCCCCGGTCACGAGCATTCCGTCATCGCTCCTCACCAATACGCCGTACAGTTCCTCGGCGATGTGCGGTGCAAACGGCGTCAGCATCAGCACCAGGCTTGTCAGAGCTTCCCTTACGGCATGTTCCGCACCTGATTCTTCGACGTCGATGTCGCCGATCGCGTTTGCCAATTCCATCAGTGCGGCGACCGGCGTGTTGAACTGTAACGACTCAAGGCTGTCCGAAACTCGTTTTATCGTCTGGTGAGTCTTACGACGTAGCTCTCTGCTTGAACCGCCAGCGATAGCAGGCGGTTGGACGTGTGGTTCGCTTAAACTACCCGCTACCGCAGGTGGTTCCGACAGGGCGTCTTTCCATTTATAAACCAATCGCCAGACGCGTTGCAGAAAGCGGACCGCGCCTTCGATGCCGGCTTCGTTCCAAACCAGCTCGTGCTCGATCGGGGCGGCGAACATGACAAACAGACGCGTCGCATCGGCACCGTAGATCTCGACCATTTCATCGGGATCGACACCATTGCCTTTCGACTTCGACATCCGCTCGATCGCATATTTCAGCGGCTTGCCGTCGCTCGATCTCGCCTTTACGATCTTTCCCTTACCGTCGCGCTCAACGGTGACCGCGTCGGGCGGATGATAGATCCGCTTCCCCGTCGCGTCGTCAAAGAAAGTTTCGCCGACAACCATCCCTTGAGTCAGCAGACGCCTCACCGGCTCATCAAATTTCACAAGCCCGATATCGCGCATGACCTTTGACCAAAAGCGCGTGTAGATCAGATGCATCACCGCATGATCGTCGCCTCCGATGTACTGATCGACGGGCGTCCAGTATGCTGCGACCTCCTCCGAGAATGGGAGCGTCGCGTTGGTCGGATCCGTGTATCTAAAAAAGTACCAGGACGAATCTACGAACGTGTCCATCGTGTCCGTTTCGCGATGCGCCGGCCCATCGCAATTTGGACACCTCGTTTCGTAAAACTCCGGAACTTTCGCCAGCGGTGATTCGCCGGTACCGGTCAGTGGTGCGTTCTCAGGCAGACGAACCGGCAAGTTTTCAAACTTCTCGGGAACCGTACCGCACTGATCGCAATAGATGATCGGGATCGGCGAGCCCCAAAAGCGCTGACGTGAGATCCCCCAATCACGCAGACGATAGGTCACCGCCGCTTCGCCAAAACCGTTTGCAGCCGCAAAGGCTGCCATCTCCTTTTTCGCGTCTTCGGTCCTTTTCCCGTCCCAACTGCCGGAGTTGATCATTATTCCGTAATCGGTGAAGGGAAGGGCTGAAGAGTCTATCGAGTCTGGCGAGTCTGTCGGGTCTGTCGAGTCGGGTGAGTCTTTTGAGACTGACCCGGTAGACTCGATAGACTCGATAGACTCGATAGACCCGACAGACCCGACAGACCCGATAGACCCGATAGACCCGATAGACCCGATAGACCCGATAGACCCGATAGACCCGATAGACCCGATAGACCCGATAGACTTCACGACTCTCCTCACGGGCAATCTGAACTTTTGTGCGAATTCAAAATCGCGTTCATCGTGAGCAGGAACACTCATCACGGCACCCGTGCCGTATTCCATCATCACGTAATTGCCGACCCAGACAGGCAGCTCTTCTCCGCTGAACGGGTTGATC
>JBBKXD010000103.1:0-10971 GCA_037969295.1 Pyrinomonadaceae bacterium
GTCGGGCTCACTTTCACATTCGGCAGCTGCGAGAAGCGGAATATCAGCGAATCGGTTAGGCCATCCGACAGATAATCTGCGTCTCCACTACCGCTACGATTCTCAAACGGCAGAACGGCGATCGAGTTGATCCGACCTTCGACATGAGAGAAGTAGCGATAGGACGAAAGCCCTCCGACGCCGATCGTTATCAGCACTAGAAGAGCTATTAAATATTTCTTTGAAAGTCCGGGTTTATGAAGCGAGTCATTCCCTGAAGATAGGAGGGCGGTCTTTTCCGTCGTATGGATTTGCGCTCGCGTCGCGCCTTCACCGGTTTTAGCCGTTGGGTGCAATATCGCTGTCGCCGGTTCGTCCATAGCCGCAGGGCCATAGAGCAACTCCGCTCCGTCATCAAGACAGAACATCATCGAGTCGTCGTATTCACGGCCGCATTCGGGGCAACGTTTCATAAATCTTTATACCGACACATAAAGGTTGTCGACAAATCTATCTATCGTTTTCGATTTCCAGTGGACGGCGAATTCCTCTTCCCGGCTTGAACGATCAGTCCAGCTTCGATCCCTCGATCTTACGGATCAATGCCGCGAACCGCGGATCATGACGCAGATCGTCCCATATTGGATTGGTCGAATATTGAGCGGGACGCGACGCCCGTTCGGCAACGTCTTTTTCCAGCCAGACAAACGCTTTATCTTTTTCGCCAAGCGCGGCCAAGGCTAATGCAATGGCGTTGCTTGGTACATATCGACTCGCCCTTTCAGATAGTATTTCGTCAACAATTTTTACGGCTTCGGCCCTCTGCCCGGCCCTTGCCAAAGAGCGTGCCAGCACCGCTCTTAAATATGGATCACTATTTAGGCCCGGCGCCTTTCGATATTCAGCGATCGCCTCGTTATACATCCCCCGGGTGTCGTATACGGTGCCGAGGTATCGACGGGTCACAGTAAAATTCGGATCCAGGATGAGACTAGCTTTTAGTTGCGTTATCGCTTCGTCATAGCGCCGCGCAAAATTAAGGGGGCCATGCCACGTCCGCACTGATCACCGGCGAAAAGGGGTCAAGCTGTTCAGCATGTTTCGCTTCTGCGAGGGCATCATCGAATCGTCCCATCGACAGTAAACAATAATTGGCAAACTGCTGATGTGCGGTCGGGTAAGTCGGATTGAGTTCGATCGCGCGGCGAAATTCTTTTTCGGCGGCCGGTTGATTCCATGAAAAAGCAGAAAGATAAATCCCAAGTGCTGCGTGAGCCTCCGCCAGAGAATCATCCAGTTCGATAGCCTTGAGCGCGGCCGCTTTTGCTTTCGGCATGCAGTCGGTTGGAGCTGCAACGCAGTAATTGGGAAACAAGACATAGGTTTCAGCCAAACCGGAATAAGCGAGCGCATAATTCGGGTCCTTTGCGATCGCTTGATCAAAAAGCTCGGCCGCTTGTTTGAGCGATTCCTCTGTTCGCTTATTCCATTGGAAACGCCCCTTGAGATAAAGCTGATACGCCTCGGGATCCGCGGTGAAGCTCTTCTCAACCTTCGCTACCTCCGCACCTGAGAGCTTGGATTTTAGTTTGCTCGAGACATCGCGTGCTATCTCGCTTTGCAGCGAAACAAGATCGGATTGTCTTCGGGTGTACTGCTGACTCCAAATTGCGTTCTCGGTCGCAACATCGACCAGCTCCAAACTCAGCACCAACTGTTCGCCGCGTTGGGCAACCCACCCCGTCAGGATCGCCTGCACGTTTAGTTCTTTGCCAATCGTTTTTGCATCCGTCTCTTTCCCCTTGTAACGGAATACAGTCGAGCGTGCCTTCACATTCAGATTTGGCAGCTGCGTCAAACTGCTGATCAGGCTCTCCGTCATTCCGTCTGACAGATAGTCGACGTCTGCGTTTTCGCTCTCGTTGACGAACGGCATGACAGCGACTGATTCGATCTGCGTCGAGTTTGCGGCAAAGTATCGGTAGCCAAAGAATGCGGCTACGAGGATCAGTCCGACAGCTATCACCGCTGCCAGAGACTTTGCTGTTTTAGTTCCGGAAGCTCGTTCCTTTCCGATCGATTGACCATACGCCATTTGCGGCTCGGCCGCCGAGGATGTCGTGTGTATTTGCGCCCTCGTCGCGGCCTCGGACGGGGGTGAAGTTGCATGCAAGATCGCCGTCTGCGGTTCATCCATCGATGCGGGCTCATCAAGCAGCGCAGTTCCATCGTCAAGACAGTACAGCAACGTCTCATCGTTATAATCTCGTCTGCAATCGGGGCATCGATTCATAAAAATCCATTTAGCAAAGCCCGTGCGCCTCTAAATGTCGTTAAAGCGCGGGTCGCACGAAGCGATTCACTACGCGGACACGCCTTCATCACGTTTCTATTCCGGCAACCCCATCCGCCGAATCATGTCCTTATATCGCGGATCGTTGCGGAGAGGTTCCATTAAAGCGTCAATTCTCAAATTAGTAAGGAAAGTATTGTGTTTCTGATAACTTTTTTCTAACTCCACAAACGCCTGGTCTTTCTCACCCATGCCGGCGTACATGGCAGAAATGAAATATTCGTCCGACTCGCCTTTGAGAGGATTTTGTTCAATTTCTCTTACGAGTCTGAGGGCTTCTTTTCGATTTCCCGATGCAGCTAGAACCTGGCTCAGCGTAGCGAGGGCGTAGCCGTGCCGTTTAGACAACTCAACAGCCTTTTGCGCCTCCATAAGTGCTTCGTCAGCTCTTCTGTCCTTGAGGTAGGCGATCGCCAGAGCTATGTGTACAACAAAGAAATTAGGACTGATCTCCAGTGTCTTATTAAACTGCCCAACCGCGAGCGACAACTCGCCTCGTTCAAAATGGGCGAGTCCGACGTTCAGCGAAATAGGCGGGGATAGAGGATCAAGATCGTAAGCCTTTTTAATTTCCGCAAGTCTATCATCAGGGCGATTCATCACGCCCAGAAAACCGGAGTACCATTGATGCGCGGTTGGGTAATTCGGGTTTAACGCTATAGAGCGCTCAAACTCCTTTTGCGCGTCCGACCACTGCCACAAACTTTCGTTGATCAATCCTAATGTGGCGTGAGCCTCGGCCAGCGAGTCATCGATCTCCAAAGCTCGATTTGCAAAGGCCTTTGCCTGTGGCAGAACTTCACTGGGCGGAGCTCCCGTTTCTTGCGGCATCAGCGCATAGCAATCGGCAAGACCCGCGTAAGCCAGAGCGTAGTTGGGGTCTTTAGCTGTCGCCGACTTGAACTGTTCGATCGCCGCTGTCATCTTGCCGGGCCCTTGGCCGCGTTGGTTCCAGTAGAAACGCCCTTTCAGATATGCTTGATAAGCTTCCGGATCCGCGGTTGCGGACTTGGTAACTTTAGTCTCTTCTGCCCCTGTCAACCTCGCCTTCAGTTTCGTCGAAATGTCCTTTGCGATCTCACTCTGAAGGGAAACGATATCGGTCTGCTTCCGGGTATATTGGTGGCTCCAAATCGCGTTCTCAGTTGCTACGTCCACAAGCTCCAAGCTCAGCATTAACTGATCGCCACGTTGAGCGACACGGCCGTTCAAAATTGCTTGCACGCTTAACTCCCTGCCAAGTGTCTTCACATCGTGCTCTTTTCCTTTGTATCGAAAGACAGATGAACGTGCCTTTACATTCAGATTTGGCAACTGGGTCAAACTACTGATCAATGTCTCGGTCATTCCATCAGAAAGGTATTCGAGATCTGGATTCCCGCTATCGTTCACAAAAGGCATGACGGCGATCGATTCGATCTGCTTCGGCCCGCCTCGGCCGTAGAACCAGTAGCTTCCCACGCCAAGCGCAGTCAAAAGAATGATTCCTAGAAGGCCGGCGATCGCCAAGCTTTTGCGCGAACCGGTTGCAACAGCGGGCTGATCGGAAAGGTTCGGAAGTATTGCGGTCTGATCGACTGTCTGGTCCTGCCGGCGCGTCTCGAATTTATTTACGTTGTCGGTCCCCATCAGAATTGCCGTTGCCGGCTCCTTGACCAACACGGAGTCGGCCGACGGTCCTTCTAACAGCGCCGCTCCGTCATCGAGGCAATACAAGAGCGTATCGTCGTAATAATCTCTCCGGCATTCGGGACATCTCTTCATGTTCTATCTAGACGCGGGTAATGTTACAGCTTTATTTATGTTTCGGCTCGGGGCCAAATAATGCTCCGTGAACAAAAGCTTTGCCAGTCGCACCGTGCGGCCATCGAGGACGATCGAAGTCGATGCCGGGAAACCTAGCGCCCTTCATCCTAAAGTTCTCGTCCACACTTATTTTCCCGGTCGTCATGTCGATGTTCGCGATGAGAACCCACGATAAGTTATTTCCGGTAGCGACCACGCGATCTGCATTCCTGTCCGCGGCGATCCAGTGCGTTTTCTTGAAACGTTCTCCGAGTACGAGGCGGGATACCTCGACCGGTTTCGCAGGGTCGCTAATATCCAAAGTTATTAGCCCCGGTAGCGAAGGATCGGTCTGGATCCAGTACTTTCCGATCACAACCGGAACCGCGCATTCATCTTTCGATCCGGCACCGGGAAACTCCCAAACCGATTCGGCTTTCGGTGCCGAGCCCTCGAGTCCTGTTAGTCGAAAGAGTCCGCAATTAAATGTATTGACATAGACACTACCGTCAGGCAAAAGGCGGGGTTCAGCCGGATTGAGATTGGACTTTCCGTTCGGCCCTGCAGGTAACGGAACCGTCGCAAGAAGCCGGAGGTCATTAAGTCTCCATACCTGGATGTTGGAAGTGTCGGCGAAGGTATGCGAATCATGCGATGCTCCATGCTCGTGCGATCTCGCCCAATCCGGAAGTCCCATCTCGGTGCTCGACGTGACAACGCGATCGATAAGCGGAAGCGCTAGCAAGCTATACGGCCACAGCTGCTTCTTATCCATTCCGGCAACGTCCGAGCTGCTCGCTTTGATCAGATTCCCGCGAGCATCAAGTTCGGCGAGAGCTCCGGGCGGCTCATAACCTTCTTTTCTTACTTGAAAGGTTGCGAGGACGTTTCCGTTTTTGAGACGCGCAAAGCTGTGGGGAAAAGCATACTCCTTCAGTTCTTTGAACTGGGCCGCAAGCTTCGGCTTTCTCGGATCGCGCAGATCGAGAATAAAACTCTGTCCGGCTCCCCAACCATTCGCGAACAAAAGCGAATTCGCCGGAAATTCATATTCAGTATGATGTGGAAAAGTCCCGCGCGCCCCGACCGGCAACGTCGCGACAATCTCTCCGTACCTCGCGGAACGAGGGCTCGCATCAATAACGGCGAGGAAATCAGAATCCTTCCCGTCACTATCACCCGACCAGACAAAAAGGTAAGGGCTTGGATTACCCGTGCTTTGCGCCGAAAGAGACAACGCCGATAGCGAAAACAGAAGTACAAGCAGCAATAAAAAATTCGATTTCATAATCTTTCTCGTGATCGCTCACGCCATTCATGCCGCAGGTGCATTCGAAGCATCTCCAACATTGATCTCTAACCCCATCGCGACCGTGTCCTCAAATGACATCGATGCGGCTTTCCGGCCTGCGGCTTCGAGACCGTCCGATCCGAGATACTGACGAGCGGAGCCAAGATATCTCTCCAACAGCGCGTCCCAAAACGGCACGTGAACATCGGCTCCCATCCGGTCCATTTCACCATGGGCTGCGGCCTCTAGTACGCCGGCCGTTTGATACCGACCCAACCCGGCAAGCGACATGGCGACGCCCTGGACCTCAAATACGGTTTCGATCTTGTCGCCAATCTCAGCGGCGAGAGCGAGGCTCCGCTGATATAGTTTGAAACTCTCGCGGCAGTCGTCGGCGATCAGAGCGCAGTCGGCAAGATAGTGCCACCCAAAATGCTCGCTACGCTTGTCCCCACGAGTTTTCGAAAATTCTATGATCTCCAATGACATCTGGCGCGCTTCGTCAATGCGGCCCAACGCTACCAGGACTTGAGCTAATCCCACGTTTGCGCGATTGATGAGGACCGGATCGCCGCCAAGCCGTTGGATCCGCAGACATTCTTCAAAAGAGGCGCAGGCCTCTTCATCTTTGCCGCTCGAGAACTGACTCCAACCGATACCTTCGAGCACGAGCGCGACCTCTTGCGTATCCCCCAGTTCTCTACAACTGGCGAGGGCTTCGTCCATCCAATGCTGAGCAGTCTCTAAGTCTCCCCGCCATGCCTGGATATGTGCCGTAGCCCATAATGCGCGGGCACGATCCGGTCGGGCAGGCTCCGGCGATGTCGCCAGAAGCGCCGCTGAAAGGTGCTCGCGGCCTTCCGAGATATGAGATCGCGCAGTCCAAAACCAACCGAGGGCACCGGCAAGCTTAAGATAAATTTCCGCCTCATGAAGACGCGCAAATTCGAGCGCCACCTGCATGTTGGCCGTTTCTAGATCCAGTACATTTGCCCACTCTTCCTCGCGAGCGATCCGTCCGTCATAAGCTCTCTCGGCCACAACGAGCATGGCCTCCATGTGTGTACGACGTAAAACCTCGGCTTCACCGTTATCGGCGAGCAGCACTAACGCAAACTGCCGCACCGTCTCAAGCAGTCTGTACCGTTTCTGCGATCGGAGGCCCGGTTCTACAATGACGAGCGATTTATCAACGAGCTTCGCCAACAGGTCTAATGTCGTGAACTCATCGAACCTGCCGTACACGCTCGTGATCTCATCCAGATCGCAGCTGCCCGCGAAGATAGATAGTGCTCGGAGTATTTCCTTTTCCTCATCCGATAGCGGATCGTAACTCCACTGGATCGCCGCCTGAAGTGTCTGGTGCCTCGAAGTACGGGCGCTGCCGGCTCCCGCAAGAAGCTTGAAGCGCTGATCAAGTTTTTCATTGATCTGTTCGACGGAAAGAACTCGTAGCCGCGCAGCGGCGAGTTCGATAGCTAATGGAATGCCGTCGAGCTTTTGAACGATCTCCGCGACGGTAGTGAAATTGTCAGCGGTAAGTTCAAAACCTGTTTGCGCGATACCTCCACGGTCGACAAAAAGGTCAACCGCGTCGGATCTAGCCAGATCTCCTTTCTTGATATTTTCCGTGTCCGGTACCTTGAGTGGGTGAAGCGCAAAGATCTTTTCTCCTTGAACATTGAGGGGTTCCCGGCTGGTAGCCACTAAACGAAGGTCAGGACAACGGGTCAGCAGATCATCGACGACCCGGGCTGCCGGCTCAAGAATGTGCTCGCAGTTGTCCAGGATAACTATCAGTCGCCGGAGGGCGAAGTGCTGCACCAGGGAATCGAGAAGCTCCGTACTTTCGTCCTGGCGCAGTTCAAAGGCGCGAGCGATCGCCGGCAAGACCATTCCCTCTTCCGTGACAGCTTGTAGGTCAACGAACCACGCGCCGTCCGGAAAACTCTTAACCAGAGCTTCAGCACACTTGATCGCAAACCGGGTTTTGCCGCATCCTCCAAAACCGGTGATTGTAAGCAATCGTGTTTCTGTAACTAGTTCTACGCAGTCATGCAACTCCGTCGCGCGGCCGACGAATCGTGTGCGCTCGGAGGGCAAGTTTCCAGCAAGCTTTATTCCGCCGGGCATCTCGGAAGGGAAGATCGCCGTCACCTGATCTTCGGATCGAGGCCCGTCGAGCAGCGCATTTCCATCATCGAGACAGTAGAGCAAACTGTCGTCGAAATAGTCTCGCCTGCATTCGGGACACCGCTTCATAGGTTACAAACTGTCGCCGCTCGCTATTCCACTCTTCTCCAAGATCTCGATAAACGTCGGCTCCGAACGCAACGGGTCAAAGTTCGGCTCGACGCGCATCCATAAGAGTTGTACGGCCCTCACTTCCCATGCTTTCTCTAGATACCGAAGTGCGGTCTCAGTTTCACCGAGCGCGGCATAGATCACCGCGGGCCATTGCGGAGAGACATATCGATTTTTTGATTCCGCCTCGAGCTCAGCGAGCACTTCACGAGCTTCGGCCTCTCGCCCGGCCTTTGCCAGGGCGACACCAAGGTCGCCTTTCAAGGCGAATATTCCACTCTGCGCAACTGTCTGCCGGAGGTGATCGACGGCCTTTTCGTTGTTCCCGATCTGACGATAGGAAACACCCAAGACCCAGTGCGTGAAAAAAAAATTCGGCGCCAGCTCGAGGTTTTTCTCGGCGAGCTCGATCGCTTCTTCGTATCGGCCGGCAATGTACAGAGCACGCGCGACGTTTCCGATCAAAGGCCCGGACAGCGGATCAAGCTCAAGCGCGATCTTTCCGCGGCGGAACGATTCGTCGAAGAGCTCCTGCGTTGCAAGGTGCGTCCCGTAGAGATATTGTGCGGTCACGAGCCTGGGGTTAAGCTCGAGCGCTTTTTTGAAATGCTCTTCCGCGGCCGGCAGATCAAATTCGAAGATCAGGTTATACATCGCCATCGAGGTATGCGAGTCGGCACTTGCTTCGTCGAGCTCGATAGCTTTTAGCGCACTCGCCCTCGCTTTTTCGCGGAGCACGTGCGGTGCGACCTCCTCAAAATACGCAAGCAGCGTATAGCAGTCGGTGAGGCCGGAGTACGCCAGCGAATATTCAGAGTCGATCGCGATAGCCATTTCGAAGTAGCCGATCGCCCTTTCGAAATCGGCCGGAGTACGCCGGTTCCAGAAGGCCCTTCCCCGCAAATAAAGCTGATATGCCTCGGGATCGTCCGTCGCCTTTTTGAGGATCGCCGATCGCTCGCTCTGAAGAACATTTACCTTGAGGGCTTCGACGACCGCGAGCGTGATCTCGTCCTGAACCGCGAAGATATCGTTCATCTCCCGATCGTAGCGTTCCGACCAGACATGATAACCGTCCGCCGCGTTTACGATCTGAACGGTTATGCGAACACGATCGCCGGCTTTTCGCACGCTTCCTTCGAGCACCGTATTGACGCCCAAAGCATGGCCGATCTCGCTCACCTGTGTGTTCGTGCCTTTAAACGAAAATGCGGAAGTACGTGCTGCGACCTTCAGGCTTTCGATCTTTGTCAGTGCGTTGAGCAGTTCCTCCGCGAGACCGTCGCAAAAAAATGCGTTCTCGGCATCAGTGCTCATGTTGACGAACGGAAGTACCGCGATCGAATTTGCGGCGTCGCGGAAAATCTTCGTTTTCGAATCGGCGCTGGGATACGGCAGGATCGCCGTCGCCGGGTGCTTCATCGACGCCGGGCCGTAAAGCAACTCAGCTCCGTCATCCAGACAGAACAGCATTGAGCTATCGTACTCGCGGCCGCATTGTGGGCATCGTTTCATAACAGAAGCCTCTATTCCGGGAAACCGGCCTTCCTCATGAGTTCCTTAAAGCGCGGGTCGTCACGCAATGGATCCATAAATGGGTCCACTTTCATCTGGGCCGTATGTTGATCTTTCGTTTCGAGCGCTTCGTCGAGCATCGCAAACGCCCTATCTTTCTCGCCCAACTCCGCATAGAAAGTTGCCACAAAATATGGATATAGTTTTAGCCGCGCTCGATCCCCAGCGATCTTCTTCAGGAATCCCTGCCAGTCGCCGCCCGAAAAACTCTCGCGGATCAGCTTTGCCGCATCGGGCTCGCCTCTCGAATCCTGGACTTTGGCAAGCTCCTCGACAGCCGCAGCATGATCACGCTTTTGGCGGTAAACCATAAAGAGTTGCCAATGGGCATACCAATAATTTGGATCGAGATCGATGTTCTTTTTGCTCAGCGTTTCGCTTTCATCATATTTTCTTTCGTAGAACAGCAGATTGGCATACTGCTGGTTAGTTACCGGTGCCAAGGCATCGATCTCCAAAGCTCGTCGCGTAGCCACGCGGGCCTCTTCGAATCTACCCAGGTTCATAAGGTTAAGACCGTAACGGCGGTGACCTTCCATATAATTTGGGTTGAGTTCGATGGCAAGCTTTTGTTCGCGCAGACCGCAAGCAAGATCACGGTCATAGCTATTACAAATGGCACCTAATACCGAATGTGGCTCGGCGAGGCTGCGGTCCAGTTCTATGGCTTTCATTGCAAGCTCCCGTGCTTTGGGGACCGCTTCATTGACCTGCGGGTAACTGTAAAGTGCGAGAAACCAATTTGCCTCGGCCAGGCCCGCATATGCCAGCGCAAACTTCGGGTCGAGAGTGACCGCTTGTTGGTAATGCTCGATAGCTTTCTGAGCATTCTCTGCTGTGCGTTTACTGCCGTAGAACCGGCCTTTCAGATACAGTTGATACGCCTCGTTGTTGTCCGTATATATCTTGGTGATACCCTTTGCATCGTCGCCTGATAACTTCAATTGCAACTTTTGGGCAATCGTCGTCGCGATCTCACGCTGGGTCGCCAGCAGATCAGTCATCTTGCGATCGTATTGCTCGCCCCACAGTAGCTTGTTATTTCTGACATCGACGAGTTCGACGCTGATGGTCAGGTTGTCGCCGATTTGTGCAAGACGCCCGGTCATAACGGAATCGACACCCAATTCACTGGCAATTTTTGCGACGTCTGTTTCTTTTCCCTTGTACCGAATGACCGAACTTGTCGGACTGACCTTTAGATTTGGAAGCTGCGTCAGGCGATAGATCAGCGACTCGGCCAAACCGTCTGAAAGATATTCGGAATTAGGATCACCGCTCTTGTTTTCAAACGGCAGGACCGCGATCGAGGCGATCGGCGAAGATTCAACCGGAACGGAGCGCGTTTTGACGAACCAGTAACCAGCTCCCGCAAGAGCCATGATCAGGAGAGCAACTCCGATGAGTACACCGCGCTTATTTTTTCGAGCTTCGCCCAACGGATATTCGGCGCTCGAAGACGGCCTCGAAACCGCTCCTGGCAACGATCCAGATGGCAATGCTACAGTCTGGTCAGTACCAAGTACCTGGGCCCGCGTCGGAGAGTCGGAGGCAGGACCACTCGAAGACGGTAAGGAATAACCTGACAAGATCGCCGTCGCCGGCTCATCAGCAGAGACGCCGTAAACAAGCGGCGTTCCGTCCTCGAGACAGAAACTCAGCGTGTCGTCGTTATAATCTCGCC
>JBBKXD010000104.1:0-37819 GCA_037969295.1 Pyrinomonadaceae bacterium
ACCGGGAGTCAGCGAACGAACGGATTTGAATTCAACGTGGACGGTAGCCTATCTCGAAAATGGAGCGTTACGGGAGGCTATGCGTTTCAGGACGCGTTTATCTCCAGCACAACCACAGCCGCACCCGGAGGACGCACCATGGCGCAGGTCCCACGCCATAGTTTTACATTGTGGAACAAGTATCAGATCCTCAAACGACTGAGCGGCGGAGTGGGATTGATTCGCAGGTCGGATGTTTTTGCGAGCCTCGACAATACGGTGGTACTCCCGGCTTATACTCGAGTTGATGCGGCGGTCTTTTATTCGTTCAACGAGCACTGGCGGCTGCAGGCGAATATCGAGAATGTTCTTGACACTCGCTACTATCAAAACGCCGATAACAACACGAACATCTCGCCGGGGTCACCGCGAGCGGCAAAGGTAACGCTGGTCGCGAGATTCTAACAACTTTCAGAAGGACAAAAAGCGATGTGCCCTTTCCCGGGTGCATCGCTTTCGCGTTTTTGTTGGTGTTTGGAAGGCTAGATCATTTGCCTGAAAATTTCGGCGGCCGCTTTTCAAAAAATGCGGCCACGCCTTCCTGGAAATCCGGTGACTGGCCGGACTCAACCTGACAATCCGCCTCGAGTGTCAACTGCGAAGTGATGTCATTCGAGAAGGTTACATTCAGCATTCGCTTGACGCGTCCGAGCGACGCGGTTGGGCCGGCAGCCAGGCCCGAAGCAAGTTTGTTCGCCTCATTCATAAGGTCGCCTGCCGGAACTACTCGATTGATCATCCCGATCTCGGCTGCGCGTTCGGCCGACACGGTCATTCCGGTCATCAACATTTCCGCAGCCAGCTTTTCCCCGATCGCTCGCGGAAGAAGGAACGTGCCGCCACAATCAGGGGACAGTCCGATCCGCACGAAAGCTTCGTTAAAGCTCGCGTCGTCGGCCGCGAGGACTAGATCGCAGGCAAGGGCAAAGTTTGTCCCGGCTCCGGCGCAAACACCGTTCACCGCGGCTATAAACGGGATCGGCGTCTCACGGATAAGTAAAATCACTTTGTGCAGGGCCTTAAGTGGCTCGTCCAGGAAAGCTTCGATATTTCCCTCAGACTCCCCCATCGCGCGCATCTCGCGAAGATCTCCGCCGGAGCAAAAGGCGCGACCGGAGCCTGTCAGTATGACGGCGCGTGCTTTGTCCGAAATGGAGCGTGTGACGGCGGACGCCAGATCTTTACCCAACTGAAGCGATAAAGCGTTCAACGCTTCCGGCCGATTCATCTGGATCGTCGCAACATCGCCTTCGAGGCTGTAGAGTACCGTCTCGAGTTTCATACCATGATGATGAGAATTGTCCGGAGAAATTGAAGGAGCGTGTCGCCGATCTTACGCAAACCTGGCGCGCGACCGGCTGGCTTCGTGGCATTCACGACACAAGACGGTTCGGCCGACTTTCGGTTGAAAAGGAACCTGATCGTGTTTGCCGCAATTGTCGCACACGATCTCGTATCTCTTGGGCGCTTGTTCACCCTCACCTGCTTTTTTCGACCGGCATTTCGCACACCGCTGTGGCGGCATCATGTTGCGCTGGTAAAAGATCTCCTGTTCCTTCTCGGTGAAAAGAAACGTCTCTTTACACTGCACGCACGTGGTTTCGACGTCCGGCATACTTTTTCTCCTGGTTACGAGTCTAATGGGTGACGCCGCAATTCTAGCATAAGCTCGGGATCATTACGCAATTATTGCTCCCCGGCAAGGGCAGCGACATGGGCTCGTGCAGTGTGCCCCAGAGTTTCAAGGTTATAACCGCCTTCCAAACACGAGACGATACGCCCTCCGCAGACATCGTCCGCCCATTGCATCACGGTCTTCGTCATCGATGCGAAATCGGGGTCTTCTAATTTCAACTGGCCCAGTGGATCGGTCAGGTGCGCGTCGAATCCGGCCGAGATAAAGATCAGGTCGGGCTTCATCTTGGCGGCGATATCGCCTGTTGCGGCCTCAAACACCCGCCTTTGCTCCTCAGCGCTTGTCGACGCCTTCAGAGGAATGTTCAAGGTTGCTCCGAGTCCGCGGCCCTGACCCGTTTCGCCTCGCGCACCTGTGCCCGGATACCACGGATATTGATGCATTGAGAAAAAGAAAACGTTCGGATCCGAGTAGAAAATTCCCTGCGTACCATTTCCGTGATGTACGTCCCAATCGATGATCGCAACGCGCTCGACCTCTTTGTATTTATTTAGCGCATAACGCGCCGCGACAGCCACGTTGTTGAAGAGACAAAATCCCATCGCGTTTTCGGATGTCGCATGGTGTCCCGGCGGTCGGGCGGCGACAAAGGCATTTTTTGCCTCGCCCTGCATGACGGCGTCAACAGCGGCGATTGCACCGCCCGCCGCAAACAGCGAAGCATCGAATGACTGCATGGATATGATCGTGTCCGCGTCGAGCCTACTGAGCCCTTCCGCAAATGCGTTCTCGATCCGCCGAAAATGCTCTTTAGAATGCGCTGCCTGTACGATTCCCTGCTGTGCCTTTTCGGGTGTGATCTCAACAAGCTTTCTTCCGAGCGCTTCATCGCCCTTGATCGCGTCGATGACAACGCGATAACGCTCCGGCGATTCCGGATGCCCGTAACCGGTGTCGTGTTTTTCGTAGATCGGATGATGGACGAGAGCGGTCTTCATCATTTGATTCTAACGCAGAGATCGCGGAGCACGCAGAGAGAGAAGCAGAAACAGTTTTTCTTCTCTGCGATCTCCGCGATCTCCGCGTTATATAAAAGCAGTCTCGTGAAGCAGCTCGCCTTTGGCAAATCGATCGATCGATAAGGACGAAACATCCAGGAAATTTGCCTGACCGTCGAGAATGATCTCGGCGAGCGCACGCCCTGTGGCCGGAGAATGCATAACGCCATGACCGGAAAACCCGGCGGCGAAATACAAACCCGCGATATCACAGCCGCCCAGGATCGCGTGATGGTCTGGCGTGTTCTCATATAATCCCGCGCGGCACCTTTCTCGAACAACGTCCGAGTCGCAGAGAAATTGCGCCCGGTGTCGGGCGTGTTCGTAGACTTTGCCGATGAACGCGTCGTCGAAGTTCGTGCTGGTCGAATTTGGATCGTCGGGATCGGGATATGCGAACAGGACTTCGCGAGACGATCTTTCGTTTTGAGTTTCGCCTTCGGGGTTCTGAAAATCCACAGCCGGCCGGAAATGAAAACCGCTCGCTATGTCGATGACCATCGGAAGATCCGGCGGAAGCGGTTCCATCGTCCGCGCCCACACGATCTGCCGCCTTTGCGGTTCGACCGGCAGATCGATGCCAGCCGTCGCCGCAAGCCCTTTTGCAAGAGCTCCTGAGCACAGAACGACAGAATCACATTCGACAAAGCCGCGTTCGGTCTGCACACCGCGTATGCGGCTCCTGTCTAACTCAATCCCGTCGACACGCGTTCCAAATTCAAACTTCGCGCCAAATCGAACGGCTCCCGTTGTAAAGCCCCGCATGATGGCGAGTGGATCGACAAACCCGTCGTGTCTTCCAAAACTGCCACCAGTAATATCGTCACAGTTCATTCCAGGCACGAGGTGAGCGATATCCGCCGAGTCGAGAATTTCGATATCCTTCACACCGAGCATCTTCTGTTTCACGACGTTTCGTTTCAGATACCCGAGTTGATCGGTCGTGGTGGCAAAAAACAGATAGCCTTTTGGATCGTAACCGCAGTCGAATTCCCAATTCTTCAAAAAGTCGATCGAGTACAAAGAGAGTTTGATATTGATGTCGGTTTCGAACTGAGAACGGACGCCGCCCGTGGCCTTTCCTGTCGATCCCTTTCCCTGCTCGGCTTCGGCTTCGAGAACATGAACATTTTTGGCGCCGCGTTCCGTCAGATGGTAAGCGACGCTCGCTCCGACAACACCGGCACCGATAATAATGATGGATGGATTTCCAGTTTTCACATTGTAGGTTTCGGGTGTCGAGAAATTGTTTTTCGACAAACGGAAGAGTACGGGAGTCGACAAGCCCGTTGAGCTACTTGGCGAATACCCGCGAGAAATCGTTGAAGCCCTTAAATTCGAGCGCGTTGCCGCTTGGGTCGAGAAAGAACATGGTCGCCTGTTCACCAACCTCGCCGGCGAAACGGATCCTGGGTTCGATCACAAACTCGACGCCTTTCGCTCTGAGTTTTTCGGCGAGATCTTTCCATTCATTCATCGGAAGAACGATCCCGAAGTGCGGGACGGGAACATGATCAGCATCGACGTGATTCGACGATTTCGTTCCAGCAACTTCCGGCGCGAGATGCGTCACGATCTGATGTCCGTAGAGATTGAAATCGATCCAGCATTCCGAACTGCGCCCTTCTTCACACTCGAGCACACCCGCGTAGAACTCGCGGGCCGCATCGAGGTCGTGGACGGGAAACGCTAAATGGAAAAGGTTATTCATTGGCTTCAACAGATTTCGCGATCTGCCGGATCGCTCCAAGATGATATGCAGTGTGAGCGACCATGCCGATCGCCATTCCCGTTCGATCTTCCGTCCAGTTTTCAACCGAGGCAAGGCACCGAAGGGTATTTTCGTACGCTCTCTTAACGCTTTCGCGTAGAGCGTCCCATTCGGCATCGTTCACCGTCTCGATCAGCCAACTGTCTTCCCAATTGACGCGTTCGGTACGCCCATTGATGAATTCGCAGAGGCGGTCGAGATAGAACTTTGCGTGTTCGGTCTGCGCGGCGATCGTAGTGCCGGTGAATTCCTTCGAAGCCGCCGCCGCGGACAAGCCACCCAACGTTGTAAAAAAACCGACCCCGCGATCGAGATATGCGCTGGGTTGGCCTTCGGACGAGCCTTCGAAAGTTTCCCGCAAAAGATAAGCGACGGCGCCTGTGAACTGCTTCTCTGAGATGTGTCCGTTGTCGTTAGGCATGTTACTTTTAACTCGTGTCAGACCCCGCCGTGCAATTTATCGATGAACTAGGCCGAAGCCTTGCGGCGAACGAGTTCGTTAAGCTTACGTTGAGCAATTATAAAGGCACCGAACCACATCTGCAAAAAGTTGCAGTTCGTCCCATCGAAACAAAGAAAGGCCGACGTCTATTCTTCCAATATCGATACGATACGCGGGACATCGCAAAAAATTACGAGGCGAAGGAAGGTGTTTCGCAGATAGAGGATCTCCTCACTTCCGGATTTCGCAGCGGTCATCTCTTTACTACATCGAGGGACCTGCAGCTCACTGTAGGAAAGAAGAGTTCTCGTCTCTCGAGCGGCGATCCAACTTTCAAGGAAGCCGTCACAACCGCGCACGATAGGGAGAAACATTTGCTCGTCGACCCAAAGGCTTTTTATCTGAAAGCCCTCGGCATAACAACGGATAAGGGCGAAGTTCGGAGTCAGCAGCAGAACAAGTGGCGGCAGATAAACAAGTATGTAGAGATCCTCTCGGGCCTTTTCGACAAGTCATCTCTCAGGGAGAAGAAACAACTGCGTTTGGTCGATATGGGTTCCGGAAAGGGTTATCTGACGTTCGCCGCCTACGACTATTTCTCAAACGTCCGCGGGTTGGACGTCGCAATGACAGGTCTCGAACGGCGCAGTGAATTGGTCGAATTATGTAATCGGATCGCCGATTCGGCGGGTTTCGAGGGATTGAGATTCGAAAGCGGCACCATAGATGGATTCGAGGTCCCTGATGCTCACATGCTGATCGCCCTCCACGCATGCGACACCGCCACGGACGAGGCTCTCTATAAGGGCATTGCGGCGAAAGCAGAGATAATCGTCGCTGCACCATGCTGCCACAAGGAGGTCCGTCGTCAGATCAAGCCGCCCGCCGTTCTGAAAGACATCCTAAAACACGGGACCATGCTTGAACGCGAGGCCGAGACGATCACCGACGGACTCCGTGCAATGTTGCTCGAACGAAGCGGTTATCTGACAAAGGTATTTGAATTCGTCCCCGTGGAGCACACGCCGAAGAATAACATGATCGCAGCGACCCTAAACCGAGAGAATCGGCCGGAAGCCGAGCGTTTACAAGGCCAAATTGACGCTGTAAAAGCCTTTTACGGCATCCGCGAGCAACGACTGGAAAACCTTCTAGCTTGACCTTTCATCCTAGTGGGGCTTATTATTTTTGTTTGTCTTTGCAGGTAATATTAAGAGAGAAGAGCAATGAAACAGGAAATACATCCGAACTATCAGGAAATCGACGTAACTTGTGCGTGTGGACATTCGTTTAAGACTCGTTCGACGATGGGCGAAGAGTTGCACATAGAAATTTGTTCTGAGTGCCACCCGTTCTTTACGGGTAAGCAAAAGCTCGTCGATACGGCAGGACGCGTCGATCGCTTTAACAAGCGTTACGCTCGTGGAGCGGTTAAGGTCGAAGCTGAGGCCGGTTCTTAACTCGTGAATTCTTTTACCGACCAATACTAGCTTACAAAAATTTGACGCCGACGCTTTTGCGCCGCTCGATCGAGGTGTACCCGATACACCCGCGACAGGTGAAAAAAGAGTCGGCGTTAGTTCTTTGATCTCGCAAATTGGGTGGCAACGGCGGAAAAGGTTCCAGCCGTCAATAAGTTGACATGAAAAACAAAAGCGCACGAAAACTTAAGTTCCTTCACACGCTGTTCGCCATGGAGCGCGACCTGATCGTCGGCGGCCAGGCCGTTATGGAGGGCGTGATGATGCGGACTCCTTCGGCCTACGCCATTGCGTGTCGAAAATCGGACGGCTCGATCATTACTACGGCCGAAACGCTTCCGAAATGGAGCGACACGCACAAATGGCTCGCGTGGCCGGTACTTCGCGGCGGAGCCACACTTATACAGTCGATGGCGCTCGGGATCAAGGCACTTAACTTTTCGGCCCGCATCTACGAGGAAGATATAAAGGCAAAGGAAGAACTTGCGAAGGAAAAGGTTGTTGAAACTGAAGCTGTCCTTGTCGAGGGCACGACGGATGAGAACTTTACAAAGGCTCCGGTCAAGATAATGATGCCCGAAAAGTCGAAGTCAACGAAGGCGGGCCAATCGGCAGGCGCGGTTGGATCGATCATTTTCGCGCTCGGTTTTAACGTGCTGCTTTTCATCGTTGCACCGCTGCTCCTGACCAACATCGGATTCATCGCTTTGGGATGGGCTGACGCTCCGATGATCGCAGCCGATTTGAGTTGGTTGGAAACGGCGAGAGCATACGTTTGGGAAATCAAACCTCATTCGTGGGTTGCGTTCAACCTCGCGGATGGACTCGTCCGCATGTTTTTCTTTGTGGTGATGATCGTCTCAATGTCTTACCTGAAAGACATTCGCCGCGTCTTCGAGTATCACGGGGCAGAGCACAAGACAGTTTTCACATGGGAAAAAGGTCTCGAATTAAATGTTGCCAATGCGGCCGTGCAACGACGGCAGCATCCGCGTTGCGGCACTTCGTTTCTGATGGTCGTAATGCTCGTCGCGATCGTCCTGTTTTCGGTGATAAAGTTTGACGCGCTGTGGCTTAATCTCGTAGTTCGCATTGCACTGATGCCGTTGGTCGCCGGATTGTCGTACGAGGTTATTCGGTACGCAGCTAAGAAGGAATCGGGTGCGATATTCAAATTTATGACCCTGCCCGGGCTTTGGCTGCAGAACATTACCACGCAGGAGCCTGACGGCGAGCAGCTTGAAGTTGCAATAAAGGCGCTCGACGAATCGCTGAAACTGGAACCGGCGGTCTAATGAGGTATTTTGCCGCAGAGCACACAGGGAACTTTTCTTCCTATATGCTCTGTAGCGGATTTTATATGTTTGAAAAACTTGCACAAATTGAAAAAAGCTTTGAAGAACTGACCGAACAGATCTCGCAGCCCGAGTTCATGTCCGACATGTCGGTGTACGCGAAGCTCATGAAGCAGCATCGCAGCTTGAGCGAGGTAGTTGAAAAGTATCGCGAAGTCAGGCGGATGCAGGAAGAGTTGGCGGGTGCCAGAGAGATGGCCGGCGCGGCCGACGACGACGAGATGCGCGAGATGGCTCTGGCCGAGGCGGCCGAGATCGAAGCGAAGCTTCCCGAGGCGGAAGAGGAACTAAAGGTTTTGCTGCTGCCGAGCGATCCTAACGACGAGAAGAACGTGATCCTCGAGATCCGCGCCGGAACCGGTGGTGACGAAGCAACCCTGTTCGCCGCCGAAATGTTGCGAATGTATGCGCGGTACGCCGAGCGGCAGGGTTGGAAAATGGAGATCATGGGTGTTGCTGACACCGGCGTCGGCGGAATCAAGGAAGCCTTTGCGATGATCGAAGGCGACCGTGTGTATTCAAAAATGCGTTATGAGTCCGGAGTTCATCGAGTGCAGCGAGTTCCACAGACGGAAACCGCCGGACGCATTCATACCTCTGCCGTGACGGTCGCAATATTGCCTGAGGCTGAAGAGGTCGACGTCCAGATCAATCAGAACGACCTTCGAATCGACACCTTCTGTTCCTCGGGTCCGGGCGGACAGTCGGTGAACACGACTTACTCGGCGGTGCGAATAACGCATCTGCCGACGAACGTAGTCGTCTCGATGCAGGACGAAAAATCGCAGATCAAAAACCGCGAGAAGGCGATGCGTGTCCTACGCGCCCGTCTCCAGGAACTCGAAGAACAAAAACAGCATGATGCGCAGGCAAGCGAGCGCAAGTCGATGGTCGGAAGCGGCGACCGTTCAGAAAAGATCCGAACCTATAACTTCAAGGAAAATCGGGTCACCGATCACCGCATCGGCATGACGGTTCACCAACTCGACCTTGTAATGGAAGGGCAGCTAGACGAATTTATCGACGCCGTCCGAACCCATTATCAAACTGAAAAGTTGAAAGCCGAGGCGGTCGCTGTTTGAGTTTCTGGTTTCTAGTTTCTGGTTTCTAGTTCCAGGCATCTGCTTCCGAGAATTCTTAAACCAGAAACTAGAAACTTGGAACCAGAAACTTGAAGCGGGAAGCCCGGAATTTTATGCCGGTAACAAAACTTTATCTGGTCAGGCACGGCCAATCCGACGGTAATGCCGAAGGCCGATTCGGCGGCCATGGTCCGACGCCGCTTTCCAAACTTGGTGTGCAGCAGGCCGAAGCGACCGCCAAGCTTCTGGCGCGAGAAGGGATCAATTCGATCTACTCGAGCGACCTCCATCGCGCTATACAAACTGCGGAACCGCTTTCCCAACTTACGGGAATACCGATAACTTCGACCACGGCTTTCCGAGAAAGAAATGTCGGTGTCCTCGAGGGACTTACTTTCGATGAATCGAAGCAGACGTTTCCCCAGGATTATCAGGCACTCGTCAGCCGCAACGTCCACCACGTCATCACCGATGGCGAAAGCTATCGACACCTGCTCCGCCGAAGTACAGCTGAGCTCTGGGAGATCCTTCGAGATCATATGGGCGGCCGCATTGCGATCTTCTCGCATACCGGCGCTCTCTGCTTTCTGACGCTTCATCTAATGGGAGCGATCCGACGCGACACCAAGCACACGCCTTGGATCGTCACGTCAAACTGCGGTATTAATCGCTTCGAGATCCGCGGTCGCAACAACGTCCGCATCCTCGCCCTCAACGACACCCGCCATCTCGCCAGCATCACCGGTAACGACGCGTTTGCGGCACGTTAACCTTCGTTCACTTTTTTACACGAAATTCATATTTTTGGAAATTCGCTCCACTTTAGAGGAGTGAAGAGCGTGTAAATCCTTTAGTTTTACACCCTTTAGCAAGCGGGCTGGAGGCATGGTAATTGCTATTTTGTATACAAATTCAACCAAATATGGCACTCTCAGTTTGCGTTGAACAACCCTGCTACCATTTGGAATTGCGACAATTCGGTCAAAAATACTTTTTGTGCGAATCTCGCAATTTATTTCTTTAGGAGGATCAGATGAAAAGGCATTCCAACTCTGCTCTAGTTTTGCTTGCTCTCGTGCTGACTTTTGCTTTAGGAGCATTTGGTCAAGAAACGACAGGAAGCATGGAAATCAGGACGCGTGATCCGAACGGTGCTATCGTGCCGAACGTGCCCATCACGGTCAGTAGCTCAACAACCGGCACGAGCTCTACGTCCGGTTTCAAGCGGACCGCAACAACAGATCAAGACGGTTTTATACGCATGATCCAAGTGCCGCCCGGAAATTACGATGTAACCGCGTCGGCGACGGCTGGATTTGCCGAAAAAACGTTGCCCGGCGTCGAGGTGCGTCTCGGTAGATCCACGCCGGTCATAATGGATCTTGGCATTACCACCGCGACAACCGTCGAGGTTTCGGCGGGCGATGTTCTTCCTGTGGATGTTACCGATTCAAAGATTCAGACCAACATTTCTGCTGAAATGGTGGAGCTTCTGCCGAAAGGTACGAATTTTTCCAGCGTTTTGAAGGTATCGCCGGCGACTCGGGTTGAGCCGAGGTCCGGTCAATTCCAGATCGATGGTGCCAGCGGTTCGGAAAATACTTTTATCGTTGACGGGCAGGAAGTAACGAACGTCCGCACGGGCATACTCAATGACAATAGTGACTTGCCGTTCTCAGTGGTACAAGAAATTCAGATCAAATCAAGTGGTTTTGAAGCCGAATACGGCGGCGCAACGGGCGGCGTTATCAACGTCGTTACGAAAGGAGGCAGCAATCAGTGGCACGGCGAATTCGGAAGTGCCTATCAACCGTCGGTTTTGGCTGCAGGTCCCCGTTCCATACTGCGTCTGAGTCCGTCGCAAGAGGCGGAATATTACCCTGCCCGTCGCGATCAGTATAACGATTATTTCCCGTCAGCAAACTTCGGCGGGCCGATCATCAAAAACAGGCTTTGGTTCTTTGCAAGCTATTCGCCGCAGATCTTTAATCGCAAGCGGACTCTTACATTCGTTGATGAGAATACGAGGTTACCGCTTGCGAGCGTCCCGCCACGAACGTACCGATTGAAGCAGGTGAACGACTACACATTTCTTCGGTTGGATGGTCAGCCCTATAGCAAGCTTCGACTGACTGGAACGTACATTTATAATCCTATCAGTCAGGACGGCTCGATCCCGGGTTTCACTTCGGAGCTGTTGAGCCCCGGCCAGCCACCACCTTTTATTTCGGACGGCGCCGGTGGACGACAGAATTCGCAGAGCGTTACCGGTCAGGCAGTTTGGACGCCTCGCAGCGATCTGGTTCTCGGATTTCGCGGCGGCCACTACTTCTTGAATGAGAAACTTGGTACTTACGGTCTCGCTGATGTAACCATTCCAAGGTATGTGTGCAGCGTTTCGAGCCCGCAGCCATTTCCTGATGGATTCGGTTGCATTCGGGGCTACAACAATGGGCTTTTGCTTGACGAGGCAAAACTCTTCGATGCGACTTCTCGCAATACTTTCGACGCTGACATGACGTATATGTTTAACGCCGGTGGCCGGCACCAGATCAAGGGGGGGTACCAGTACAACGGTATCGCGAACAAACTCTTTTCGACTTTGCGAGATCAGATGCTTCTACGCTTCGGTCAGCCGATCGGCGGAGCGGGCAGTATTTCGGGAAGAAATATCATCCCCACTGGAGCCACAGAGGCAAATCCGAACGGCTACTGTGGGCATCCGACTTACATCCCTGGTACTCCTTGTAACTGGGGCGCGGGTTGGCTCCAGCGCTTTGGCGAATTCGGGGACGTCAGCAGCAAATCAGAAGCAATATACATTCAGGATAAATGGCAGCCAACGAAAAGACTGACGTTGAATCTCGGTGTTCGCGTCGACCGCGAAGACGTTCCTAGTTTCGCTGTGGGTCTGGAAGGTATCAAGTTCGATTTCGCGGACAAGATTGCGCCTAGGCTCGGTGCCGCGTACGACCTGACGGGAAACGGCAAAACGAAACTGTCGGCCTTTTATGGATGGTTCTACGACCGGTTCAAGTATGAACTTCCGCGCGGTTCGTTCGGCGGAAACTTCTATCACGATTTCTTCTTTGAGATTCTTCCTGGACAGGTGTTCTCCAATTTCACACCGTCGAATATTCTGGGTGGAACTAACGGCGTTCCGGGAGGAGTTTGCCCGGCAACCGGTGGGCCGTCCTACGGGTTTGTACGTTGTGACGTCGACCACCGCGTTCCTTCAAATTTAGGACTCGGAGTTGAATTCGGAACCATCGACCCAAATATCAAGGCGTTTCGCCAGTCAGAATTCACTGTTACCTTCGAAAGGGATCTCGGACGAAACTTAGTGTTCTCGAGCCGGTATACTCATAAGAATGTTGACCACACGGTAGAGGATGCTGGATTCCCGCTCCCGAGCGGCAGTGAAGCTTACATCATCGGAAATCCAGGAGAAGGTCTTTATAGGGAACTTGCCGAAGCTCAGGGGCTGCAGGCATTAAAACCCAAGCGCCGATACGACGCTCTCGAATTCCGTTTAGACAAACGCTTTGCCAATGACTACTACTTCAACCTGAACTACACGTTGGGGCGGCTCGTGGGTAATTATTCCGGTTTGGCTAGTTCCGATGAAGACGGACGGCTTTCCCCGAATGTTAACCGGTTCTTCGACCAACCGCAGGCTGGATGGACAGTTGCGGGCGGACCCGATAACGGAGTTCTCCCGACCGACCGGACGCACGTACTAAAATTTTACGGTGCATATAGCCTGGATTGGGGCAAGAGATTTGGATTCCTTTCAAATAACTCGACTGAGTTCCAGGTGTTTACATCCTTAGCGAGCGGTACACCTTTGACTTCGACGATAGAGATCGAAGGCGTCGATTTCATCGTTTTGAATAAACGCGGAGATTTGGGTCGAACCGAGATGTTCACCGAAACGGATTTTGCCCTTAGGCATCGGATCCGTTTTGGTAAGGACAGCCGGTACACACTCGTACTCGAAGGAGATGTTATTAACCTGTTCAACGAATCAAACGTGTTAGATCGTGACAACGGTATAGCGAATGGAGCCTTTTCGGCATGGGATTCGACCTATGGTCTAATCACCCCCGCTCAGGAAATCGCCTGTATAGTTGCGGGCAACAATGCACCGTGTTTGATCGCGGCATACGCGAATTTCCAGAGTCACGGTGCGCCGCTGATCGCAGCTGCGGCGACTAGTCCTGCGAACCGTGCGCCGTTGTACGACAAAGCGAATACGTTTCAGGGACCGAGAACGATCCGCTTAGGTATTCGTTTCCTGTTCTAGAACCTTTACTTTAATTTGACACTCGAAAGGCCATCCCCGCGGATGGCCATTTTTTCTTCCACAAATCCTCTTTCGGATCATTCACTTGTCTTCTTCGCTTTCTCCTCGAAGTCGACGATGAGCTTCTTGATTTTCTCGGCATTCTTATCTTCCGGCAGGGCCTTTAGGTAGAGCTTAAGCTCCTTCGCCGCTTCCCTGTACCGTTCCAACCCGTTCGCATAAAGCAACGCAAGCTCCCAGTGAACATCCGGTATCGCATCTCCGGAAACTTCCTGTGCCTTCATCAAATGCTTCTCCGCCTTCGCATAATCTTTGGCTTGACGAGACAGCGTTCCGGCAAGAAAGAGACTTTCCGGCGCGAGGCTGTTTATCTCGATCGCTTTTTCAGCAGCAATAAGCGCCTCGGCCTGTTTCTTCTGCGAGTTTAGTGACCTCGCTAATCCGTACCAGCTTTTATACGCCCTGGGATTCACGTTAACGGCCAATGTCAAAAGGACCTGGGCTGCTTCAAAATACCCGGCCTTAACATACTCGACGCCCAGCGTTTCAAGTGCCGCAAAATACTGAGGAAAAGCTTCGATCGACTGCTTGATGGAGGAATAGCCATCTTTCGTCCTCTTGTTTTCAAGATGAACCAGTCCTTCCTTGTAAAGCTTCTTTGCGTTGTCGGGAACGTCCTGTGCAAACACAGTACCCGGTGCACCGAGACCGGTAGCTACCTTCCGACGGCTCAAATAAAAATCTCTCGATTCGTTTACATGTCCCAGCACCCGGGTATCGCCTATTCCCGAGGACCGGTTAAAATTAACGATCTCGACATCCTGTTCCTGTTCTTCATAGTCAGTTCCGAACGCCAGCACACGTATTTTGAATCGGCCCGCGGAGAGTCCGGTAAAAAAGTACCTTCCCGACGAGTTGGTTCTTCCGCGGCCCATCGTTCGCGACAGCTCATCAAGAAGCTCGACGTTCAGGTCAGCGAGCGGGCGGTGGTCATCTCCGAAAACATGACCTCCTATGGTGTTTCCGCCCTGACCGAAAGTTGCGCGAAACATAAGAAGAATCAAAACCGCGGAAACACTACCCGAACATACAAGGGTTCGAAGACGCGAATTCACCTTGCTTTGAGTTGTCATATAGATCACCTCACTGGGCTTCGAAAGACTCACATTATATCCCCAAACCAGTCGCAATAAAAAGGAGGTTCAGCTTAGGGACTCGCGGCGATCTGTCCAATAACTAGTCGGCGGAATCTGGACGAATGATTTCCGGACGACGACCCACTGGCGCCGGCCTCGTCCATCTCTCGCGACCCGAGCAAAACAAATGCGGCCAAAGTGTCTTATCGATCAAAGTGAATTAGAAGTCGAAGCGTCCTGCGAATTGGATAATGCGTGGCGAACCGACGAATGTCGAAAGACCAAAGAGGCGTCTTGCGTAACGTCCGCGACTGGAACACCCCGCATCCTCGCCCTGAACGACACCCGCCATCTCGCCAGCATTACCGGTAACGACGCGTTTGCGGCACGATAAAAAAGGGCCCTCCGTTTCCGGAAAGCCCTGTATCGTAACCGATAGCCCGCGACTTTTTAGAAGTCGTAGCGTACGGCAAACTGCAGTTCACGCGGAACACTGGATGACGTAGTTATCCGCCCGAAAGTGGTTGGATTATTGATATTAGCCGCCGGCAAGCTGAAAACGTGATGGTTGAACGCATTGAACGCCTCCATCCTCAGCTGCAAACGATGGCCTTCCCACGGCATCTTGAAGTTCTTTAGCAACGCGAGGTCAGCATTCCAGAAACTCGGTCCGCGAAGATTGTTCCGGTTGCCGGTTTCTCCGGGCAGCGGGTTCCGGAAGCTGGACAGCGCCTGATCATTAAAGAACTGGATGTTCGGACCCACGTCACGAACGTTTCCGGACAGGACCCCCGAATTCCCGCTAAAGACGCCCGGACTGTCGACAAGATAGCCGACCGGATATGAGCCAGAGTTCGTACTGAACGGCAGACCCGACCGGTAGGTGTAAATACCCGTAAAGGTCCATCCTCCGATGATCTGATCGAGCCATCCGGGAACGTCCTTGCCAAACGTCCTGCCCTTACCAAATGGAAGTTCGTATATGAAATTCGCATTTACGAGGTGACGAATATCAAAGTCCGAATTTCCACGGCAAACCCTCAGATCGTTGAGGTCGCAGAGCAACCCTCCGAATACCGTATTCGTAATGCTCGACTGATTGTCGATCGCATGCGACCACGTGTAGTTCAGATCGAACTGCAGTCCGTTTGAGAAACTCTTCTGAAGGCTGACAAGCATTCCGTGATATTCGGAAGATGCCAGATTCGTGATATACGAGTTGGTCGCAAACTGTGAACTCACGCCCACGTTATAATCGAGGAAACCCGCATTGTACAGGACGACGACCGTGTCGGTAACGTCTCCAATACGTGCGTATTCCCGCAAGAACGCGACGTCGTTGAAGAAGAACGAGGTCGTTCCGGCACCAGACTGGTTCTCGAACCAAGGTTGATCGGAAACCGTCTGCCCGGCCTGCACCTGCGCCTGGATGATCCTCATCGCATCCCACAAGTACTGACCCGACGCAGGATCTCTGAAGTTGAGACCTTGTGACGCATCCGCTTGAGCGAACAATTTCTTTCCAAGTCGTCCGACGTATGAAACATCGAGAAGAAAGTTCTTTGGTAGCTCACGCTGGAATCCAATGCTCCATTGATACGAGTACGGAATCTCGAAATCCCGACTGATCGTGTAATTCGCCTGACCCGCCTCATCCGGGTCCGGATCACCGTTCGGCAGTGTGAACGGTGTAAACGGCCGCGTAATAACGGGAGGAGTCACAGCAACGGGCAAGGTATTGATCGAGCTAAACCTGGGATCCGTGAGCAGCGACTGGGTAGGATTAAGGTTAACGCCAAAACTAACCGTTCGCGAACCATCGAAAATGTAGCTGACCTGATCCTGAATAAACGTAATGCCGCCGCCGACGCGATCGAACACCATCGATCCGCCACCTCGTATCACCGTTTTTCGGTCGCCGAATATTTTCTTTAGTATCCCGTCCGAGAAAGACGGGTTCCAGGCAAAACCTACGCGCGGTCCGAAATTATTCCAGTCCGATTTGTAAATGTCTCGCAAACCATTCTTCGGTCCGATCAAGTCGTAACTGAGAAGCGGTTCTGCGGCGGCTCCGCCAATACCCGCGGCGGCGTTCGCCAGACGAATGGCGAACAGTTCCTGGAAGTCGACGTCGTTGTGAGCTTGAAAACCATTGGCTTCGTACGGCGGCTGGTAGTACTGCCACCTGACACCGCCATTGATCGTCAGATCATTGCGGATCTTCCAGTTATCCTGAGCGTAAAACTCAAACTCGTTGTACCGGTAGTCCCGCATCTTGCCGCTGGCAAGCGGTACGGGCTGACTATCGGCATCGTAATTGAACACAGTTGCGATCGAAGCGTAACGGCCCAACAAGGTCGTGAATAGGCTGTCATAAGCTGCACGAGTGACCGCCGTCGAAAGAAAATTCGCCGGTCGGAAGCTTGCGTTCAGCGCCGTTAGATTTCCGCCTAACCCTACAGCCGGGTTATTGAAATCGTTGACGAGGCCCGACTGAGAGCGGATCGGCTTCACCTGGCCTCCAAAGTAGAGGGTGTGGTTGCCGATCGTCCACGTCGCGTCGTCACGAATGGTCGGCGTATCGACCAGGCGGCTTTGCGTATCAATTCCCGCGAAAGGATTTGAAAGGCCGCCGAAGCTAAATTCGTTGGGTGATGCTGGTGCAAAAGGCGACAGGAAGTCCAGGCCCGAGTGGCTGAGACCGACTGTTGCCTGATTCGTTAGAGAGCTATTGATCGCCCAGCTATGCCCGATGACCCAGGCGTGATCCTTCTGATTAAGCACCGCCGATTCTGGATCGCCCGGAAACTGTGCCGCAACCGAATTGATGGTGTCCGTCTGATTGCGACGCGCAATATTGAAGCGGCCGAACAAACGCTGAGTATCGGTGATGTTCCAGTCGATCCTGGTCGTATACGTATTGTCCTGTCGTTTCGACGGAGCATTGAAGCGAAGACCCGCCGTATTGATCCCGTCTCCGAGAGTAAAGTCATTCGGTAATGGGTAACGTTGGTTAATAAAACTGAGAAGCGGAGCACTCGGACCGATGCCAAGGGGATCGCGGGCCATCACCTCTGCCGGCGTGAGCACCGATATACAGGCAGGCTGCGTGTTAATACGGCTGGCCTGCGAACATCCGGCTCCGTTATTGACATAGCCGAGCCCGCCCGCACGGAAATGCGGCAACGGAACAATGCGGGAATACGTTACGCCGACCGCGTCGCGCCGCCCCTCGTAGTCGAAGAAGAAGAACAGCTTGTCCCGAATAATTCGGCCACCGAGGCTTCCACCAAATTGATTACGCTTCAGATTTGGTTTAGGCGCCCTAAGATCGCCCGCCGAGACTAGGCCTTGCGTTACCTGTGGGTCCTCTGCGGCGTAGCGGCCGAGACGATTATTGAAAAAGCTGTTTGCGGCAAACTTATCGTTGCGGTTGTAAATTCGAAGCGAACCGTGAAAGTCGTTGCTGCCGCTGCGAGTCAACAACTGGATTTGACCGCCGCTGCTGCGTCCTTCGGACGCATTGGGGTTGGTCGAAACCGCTCGAAATTCCTGTATCGAGTCGATGGGGGCGTTGCCGACTGTCGCAAACGCCTGGCCGGTCGCCTGGTCGTTCGCATCAATACCGTCGATCGTAATGTTGCCCTGATCCGTTCGTGCTCCGGTAACCGAACCGACACGATTGGACGAACCTGTGCCGACGTTGTTCCCTATAACCCCCGGTTGTAGTCCGATCAGCGCGGCCGGAGAATTGCGGATCTGGATCGGCAGCTCGCGAAGCTGTCGCCGATCGATGATGTTTCCGATACTTGCATCGGTCGTGTTGAGGGTAACATCGTTAGACGAAGTTACTTCGACAGTTTCGGATACCTGGCCGGCGACAAGCTCGGCATTTTGGGTTTCCGTCTTACCGACTCCAAGAGTGACTTCGGTGATCGCCAAGGTTTGAAAGCCTTGCAACGAAAAAGAAATCTTAAATCCGTCCCCGGGCGGGACGTTACCAATCTGGTAGACACCTTGATCGTTCGTCTTTGTCGTCAGTTCCTTTGACGTTTTTGTGTCCAGAAGGACAACGTTTACGCCCGGCACCACAGCTCCCGCCGCGTCCGTTACCACACCCGTAACGCCGGACACCGCCTGAGCGGGGGCGACTACGGGAAGTAACGTAACGACAAGAGAAACTAATAAGAACATCAACCAACGTCTCGTATGATCGCGTAATGCCGACCCCAAAAGTGCGTGAATGCGTTCTGCATTTCTTGTCATATTGAACTCCTCGAAGATCTAAAATGGGCGGCCAGCTACTGGCCCATGGTAAATAAAAGTCAACTCATCAAGCTTTTAAGGCAAAGAATGTACCCCCACCTTTTTATGCATTATTACGGCAAAAATGAGGGCTTTCAGCTGGAGAAAGGCTTGAAAGTCCGGATTTTATCCAGATTTTTGATTAGTTCTGCCGATGTATGAGCTACTTTATCGGCAAGTACGGGAGCGACTGTGGAGAGCCTTCGCCGCGGTCGCACCGGTGCCAGTCGCTGTGTTTAAGGTCGGAGCGATGGGGTTTGCAACGTCTCCAACCGCAAAGATGCCTTCAATACTTGTTTCACAATTGGGACCGACGATAATGTAGCCGCGGCGATCCATTCTTACTATCCCGCGGACAAACTCGGAGTTGGGTTCGACCCCGATGCGAAACAGGACTGCATCGATCGGTTCCCTCCACTTTCGCCCGGTCGAAATATTCGTCAGATCGGCCCCGGTCACAGCTGAGCCGCCAACGATCTCGTTAACTACCGTGAAGGGAACAAGCTGGATGTTGTGTTTCAACGCGACAGCAGCTACGAATTCATCGCGTGCGGTTGGAACGCCCCGACGAAATCCGATCATCACGGCTCGAGCCGATTCGGAGAGGATCAAGGCATTTTCGAGCGCTGCATCACCGCCGCCCACAATCAGAACGCTCTTTCCCTTTACTAGGCTCCGATCGCGGGATCCGGACTTCAATACTCCCTTTTCGCAAAATTCGACCTCGCCCGGAACGCCGAGCGTGCGCCGCCGCACGCCGGTCGCGATTATCATGGCGGCATACGAAATCCCACGGCCATCGCTCATGTTCACCTTCATGAACACCGGATCGATCGACGTGACTAGGCTGCCGGTAACCCGTGAAAATGCAGAGCCGTCTGTGGTCGTCAGAAAGTGTTGCAACATCTCACGACCGTTTTCCGCACGTTGACCTAAGTAATTTTCGACCGGGTTATAGACGTGCAATAGCTGACCGCCAACCTCCCGTTCGCGTTCGATTAACACTGCGTCCATTCCCAGGTCCGCGCACCAAAAGGCCGCCGCCATGCCAGCGGGCCCACCTCCGATAATCACCACGTCGGCAGTCGTTTTTCGTTCCTCCATCGCTGTATAGACGATGTTTTGATTACGAATTTTTGTCAATAATGGGTGCCGTTTTTTGTCATCCGTCGCGGAAAACTCTGTACCGAGATCGGCGACGATCAACGTGAAAAAGTGTGAAACACCTTATTTTACAGTATCTACAGCGATCGACGAGCGGCGAAGTTGAGCTCCGGTTGCTGGCACCTGTTTTGCTAACACAGGTAAGTTGTAGTTGCGCGCCGTCTTTGGCAAGCCTCATATTAACCAATCCCAAAGCTGTCAAGACTCCCGTCTTACATTCACCACCTATGAGATTAGAAATTGATACGACAGTTTTAGCTCCACCTCTCACCGACGAAACCGGTATCTCGGAAAGCGTTAATTCGACTGAAGTAAGAACTGCCCTAAACCAGGGGATCAAAGCTGCACAGGCTGGCAATCGAGTCCAGGCTCGTACTTCCCTCCTGAGAGCGACCGAGCTTGAGCCGCAAAACGAAAACGCCTGGCTTTGGCTAGCATCGATCAGTGAATACCCTGAAGAGCTCTTGGGCTTCTTGAATCATGTACTCGAGATCAACCCAGAAAATCAGCGCGCCACCGAGTGGAAAATAGCGACCAACGCTCTGCTCTCAAGAACTTTCGTCCAGCGCGGCATCGACGCCTCACAGGAAAACCAGAAAGATTTCGCCACCGACTGTTTTCAGACGGCACTTGAATACGACGATCGCAACGCGATCGCATGGATGTGGATGGCTTCTCTTTCAGATGTCCCTGCGGTAAAGGTTTCACTGCTTGAAAAAGCCCTCGCGATCGAACCCGGAAACGACGCGGCCGCGGCCGCGCTTGAAGCGGCGAGAGCGAGCATCCTCAAGCAACGTCTCACTGAAGCGAAATCGGCCGCCGTCGCGGGTAATCATTTTGAAGCGATAAACATTCTGGATGCGCTTCTGTCCATCGATCCTAATTCGATCGAAGCATGGACGATGAAATCCCACCTCTCCGAAGGCTTCGACGAAAAAATAAGATGCTTCGAAAGCATTCTCGCAATCGACCCTGAGAACGTTGCAGCGAAGGCCGGACGCGATTCGCTGCTGTCGATCTTCGGAACAGCTGAGGCGGCCAACGCAGAGAGCTCAAGAAACGACGTTTATGCGGATGAGAACACGCACCAGGACAACTTCGATCATTCGGTCGAGCCAACGATCGACGAGAGTGGTACGCAGGACCTCGAACTGCCGGCTGCCGTTACAAACGTGGCAGAAACAAAATTCGAAACGGAAATCGAGAGCACGCCCGAGAAAGAATATGAGAATGAACAAGCTGAGGTCGTCGCGGAGCCGTTTGCTTCGTTTGCGGAAGAAACTACGGAGCCTGATGAAGCGGCGACAGGCGAGGGTGAACTGAACGATCCTAACTTCGAGGCCATGCCCGAAGAGCTTTCCGAAGCCGATATCGCTTATGCAGATCCGCAGGCCGAAACGGTCGCGATCAGTTACCCCGATGAGGGTGCTGAATGGTCGGGCGAAAATTCAGATCCTGCCATAGCTATGCCGTTGGACGCACTGCCGGAAAGAGACATGCCATCGAGTGAGCCGTCGGCTAAGACCTTCATCGAAACCGACGAGGTCCTCACCGTCAAAGCTGAGTCAATCGAATGTCCCTTCTGCGGCTCAACTAACGATCCACAAGTTATTTCCTGCCAATCATGCCTCGCAGTGCTAACCCTTTCGGATCTGGAACTGCTGCTCGCCAATCAGGACTCGAATAAGCTGATATTGAGGCGGGCTGTAGAAGAAATGGAACGAAGCCGCCCGAGGGGCGATTTCGGTCCGGATGAGCTAGTAACCCTCGGCCTCGGCCATCTCAATCTTCGAAATCTTCAGTTAGGTTATTCCTGTTTGCTCGAAGCATCGAAGTTGAGCCCGAACAATGTAGTACTGAGCGGCCAGGTCAATTCCCTTTTGATTCGGCTCGGAGAAATTAAGATCCAGGAAGAAGCTTACCTAAAGATGCCGAAGGGCAAGTCGATTCTGGTGGTAGACGATAGTCCAACCGTTCGAAAATTAATCGCCGGCAAGCTGGAGAAATGCGGGCATGAGGTAACGTGTGCGAACGATGGCGTCGAAGCGATGGAACGTCTCGAGCACGTTGTCCCGGATCTAGTCCTCCTCGATATAACAATGCCGCGAATGGACGGCTATCAGGTTTGCAAAAACATTCGCAACAACAGCGCTACCAAGGACGTGACCGTCGTGATGATCTCCGGCAAGGACGGATTCTTCGACAAGGTCCGCGGCCGCATGGCAGGTGCGACGGGTTATATAACTAAACCGTTCGGACCGGAAACCCTGATGAAAGCCGTCGAAATGTACCTGAGCGGCGAAGCCCCGGAGCTAGATGAGGTATGACCGCCCGTCGTGGTAACTTCGCAATCAAAAGCTGTCATCGATGAAGCCGAATCACTGCTCGGGGCGATCCGCGGCGGCGTCCTGGTTCACTTACAGGGCGGCGTCCGTCCGGCACATCTTCAAGTTCCGCTCGACTTCGCGCGTCAATTGAACGCGCAGGTCTTGCAGACCGGCGACGACGACGTGATCGCAGCAGCCGACGCGCTCGAAGCATGGCTAGTGCTGCTCGTTGCTGAAACCGAGCCGATTTCCGATACGCGGACTCTCAGTTTGCTGGATCAGATCTCGGAGTTCGAAGTTTCGCTCTTAGACTACAAAGCTAAGGAGCTCGCCCCGGCGGGGGATGTCGGAGACTTTGTTGAAGAGTCCTTCGAAGTTTTGCGCGCCGGCAAGAACAACTCTACAAATTTCGACCCGGCGGAAAGTAAACAAAGCGAGGACATCGAAGCCGATTCCGAACTTCTTGAGGTCTTCAACGAGGAGGCCGCATCTCTGTTGCAGAGCATCAAGTTGAATTTAGAAGTGCTCTCCACTCGGCCAAAAGATCGGGAGGCCCTTTGGGAGATCAAAAAAAGCGCCCATACGTTCAAGGGTGCAGCGGGCGTCGTCGGTCTTAGGAAATTGTCGGATCTTGCTCATCGGGTCGAGGATCTGCTCGACCGGCTTTCCGAAAAGAATGCAGATCTGAACGTCCACATCGTCCGTCTTTTACTGCACGCGGCCGAGTGTCTAGAATCTTTGTCGAGCGCCGAAGGTTCGTCGGAGATCGACGCCAAGATTGAATCCCTGTACGAGGAATTCGGGAAAGTATTGGGCGGCATCTCGCCGTCGGATCGAACTGGCGACGAACCGGTCGTCGTTTCCCCGAGCGTAAAAGTAATACCCAGGCGGCGAGCTACAGACTTCTTCGCCGCGCCGCGAAAGACCAACTCGATAATTCGCGTGTCGCGGGATCGGGTCGACGAACTCGTACGAAACATGCGCGATCTTTTCGCCAGCCGGTCCGCGTTCGAACAGCGGCTCGCGGAGCTTGACCAGCAAGTTGAAGAGTCCCATAACAACTGCCTTCGCCTTCTGGCCGCATCCGGAAGGCTAGAATCACGACGGGTCGAAACAGGTTCGACGCACTCGGATACTGTCACCGCAGACATGAACGCCGGGGCGTACGAGCTTGCCGAGGCTGTGAAAGATGCGACCGTCATCGACACGGCATTCGACAATGTCAAGAGCAATTTCGAAGCCCTCTACGATGCTCAATGCTCATTGATCGACGACGTGCAGGACAGATTACTGAAGCTGCGCCAGGTCGAATTTGGCTCGATCACAAATCGTTTGCAGCGTACCGTTCGCGTGACATGCGACGAAGAGGAAAAGAGGGCCGAGGTGGCGATCGAAAACAGCATGCTGGAAGTCGATACACAGCTTATCGATATCCTTATCGAGCCGCTTCTTCACCTGCTCAAGAACGCGGTCGTACATGGTGTCGAGAACCCTGAAACACGTCGTATCCTGGGCAAACCCGAAGTCGGAAAGATCACGATACGCGTAAGCAGCAAAGATGCGTATACAGTTTTGTCGGTTACGGACGACGGACGAGGGATCGCGTTCACGTCGCTTTTGGAAAAGGCCGTGGTATCGAACCACATCACGCGAGCTGACGCGGAACAGATGACCTCTGACAAGATATGCGAGCTCATTTTTCTTCCCGGCCTCACGACCGCCAAGAAACTGAATCTGAACGCCGGTCGCGGCGTCGGCATGAGCATCGTTCGCGAGAGCATAGCCGCCGCCGGCGGAACGATCTCGATCGCAACATGGCCCCAGAAAGGGACGACTTTTACGATCCGAATTCCGCGCCCGTTCGCCCGTCAAGCTCCCGAGCCGGTAAGCCGGGCGGCAGGCATCTCCACAACGTCAAGCAAACTGAGGATCATGATAGTGGATGACAGCCCGAGCGTTCGCTTAACGACATCTCGCGTCGTAGAGAAGGCGGGATGGCACGTCGAAACCGCTAAGAACGGACTCGATGCTCTCGACAAGCTAAAGCTCCTGCCCTTGCCACATGTCATCCTCTCCGATATTGAAATGCCGAAAATGGGCGGCTTTGAATTCGTCGGAGCTCTGCGGGAAGATGAATCACTAAAAAATATTCCGGTAATGTTTATCAGTTCAAGAGCAGATCAGGTCGATCGCGACCGGGCCGAAGCGGCCGGCGTGGCGGCATTCATCACGAAACCGTATAACCAGGTGGAACTGCTGGAGTCGATCAATCGCCTGACACTCTCTGACGAGTTAGTGGCAACGGAATGATCACGCATTAAGCTTTTGGTGGTGCGCTTGGCCTGATCTCGATCTTGCTCGGAAGCGCTCGCTTCTCAAAACGCAAAAGGTCAACAACGACTTCGGCGATGTCCGCGGGCTGAAGCTGCCACGCCTTTTCATCACTAGAGGTATCGCCCCCAAACTCGGTATTCACGCTGCCCGGACAGATGTAGCTGACTTTGATATTGTCGTGGCGAACTTCCTGCATCAGCGCTTCCGAAAATCCGTTCAGCCCGAATTTCGATGCGTTGTAGGCGGCCATCCGCGGATGCGCATTCTGGCCGGCAAGCGAAGAAATGTTGATGATATAACCGCCGCCCCTCTTCTTCATTAAGGGTACCGCGTGATGGCAGGTAAAGAAGACACCAAATAGATTTGTCTCGATCGTTCGCCGAAACTCGTCGCTGCTCGTTTCTTCAACGGTCTTACCGAAATAGCCGATGCCGGCGTTGTTGATCAGCACATCGATGCCGCCAAAAACCCGAACGCATTCTGCAAGCATCGATTTCACCTGAACCTCATCGCGAACATCGCAAACGATTCCGGCGACGCGGTCCTTTCCTCCGAGCCGCTCGATCGCAGAGTCGAGGTCATGAACGTCACGGCCGCAAATAAAAACAGCCGCTCCGCTTTTTACAAGCGTCTCGGCTATGGCGTAACCGATGCCCTTCGTGCCGCCCGTGATCACTGCAATCTTTTTTGGTGGCGTCATTTCTATTTCGACTCTGGCCGGAAGTCCCTTAACAATTGCTTCTTCCCGAATCTTACCTTTAACCGTACATCTCAGCTCGAGAGCCGTCTGCTGAGCACATCGTTGACGATCTTCGGATTCGCCTTTCCCTGCGAAGCCTTCATTACCTGTCCGACAAAAAAGCCGAAAAGCTTTTCGTTTCCGCCGCGATATGCTTCAACCTGATCTCCATTCCTTTCGATGATCTCATCGACGAGCTTTTCAATCGACGCCGCGTCCGAGATCTGCTCGAAACCTTTTGCTTTTATCACGGCCGCCGCTCCGCTGCCGGACATGAACATCTCGACGAGAACTTCTTTTGCCTGGTTGTGGTTTATCGAGCCCGCGCCGAGGATATTGATCAACTCCGCCAGCCCCGACGCGGAAACCGGTGACTCCGCAAACGACTTGCCGAAGTTGTTCATCTCGCGGGTGAGCTCGGACAAAATGAAGTTAGCCGAGACCCGCGGATCGCCGGACTCGGTCGCCGTCGTCTCGTAAAAATTCGCAAGATCCTTATCGGCAACTATCTGCGAGGCATCGGCAAAGGAAAGATCGTATTCGCTCATCAGCCGGTCGCGCATCACGTCAGGCAGCTCGGGCATTTCGGATCTCACGTTTTCGATAAACTGGGAGGTGACCCGCAGCGGCTGAAGATCAGGCTCGGGAAAATATCGATAATCGTGAGCATCCTCTTTCGAACGCATGACTCGCGTTCGATTTCCTTTCTCATCCCACAAGCGCGTCTCCTGCGAAACACCTTCTCCGGACTCGTGCGCGATGATCTGCCGGTCGATCTCAAACTCGATCGCCTTTTGCATGAAACGCACAGAGTTCAGGTTCTTGAGCTCGACCTTGTTGTTGTATTTGCTTTCACCGATCTTCCTTACTGAGACGTTCGCCTCGCACCGAAGATTTCCCTTCTCCATGTCGGCATCGCTCGCCCCGACCCACTGCAGCACTCGCCGCACATGATTCACGTAATCGTACGCTTGCCACGAGCTTCGAAAATCGGGCGAGGTGACGATCTCGCCGAGGGGCGTTCCGGCTCGATTAAGATCGACATAAGAAAACCTGTCGACATCGGGCAAACCCTCATGGACGTTTTTCCCCGCATCTTCTTCGAGATGCATTCGCTCGATGTGTATGGTCATGGGCACCCACTCCGACACATGGCCTGCGGCATCGCGCTCGGACGTCATTATCGTCAGCGTCCCGTTCGCCGAAAACGGCTTGTCGTATTGTGAGATCTGATAACCCTTTGGAAGGTCGGGGTAAAAGTAGTTTTTGCGGGCAAAAACGGATGTTTCTTGTATCTCAAGCCCGAGAGCAAGCGCGGCCCGGGCACCGAGATCAACGACCCGTCTATTCAGAACGGGCAAAGCGCCCGGCAGGCCAAGACAGACAGGGCAAGTATTCGAATTGGGCTCGGCTCCGGTCTTGACCTCGCAGCCACAAAAGATCTTCGTCGCCGTGGCGAGTTGTGCATGAATTTCCATGCCGATTACGGCTTCCCAACCTTCTTTGATCATAGTGAAAACAGAAAAACGCGGAGCATGATCTAAATCATAGTCCGCGTTTGGTTAGAACTCAAAACCAGCCTAGTGCCGCCGGCCGCTCTTAAAGACTATACGCGGCGAACGGGGATTGGGAACCGGAATAACCTCAAACGGCGTCACGCGATACGCCCCGCGGCGATCGACATATGGCAGCAGCCTGTTCCGCTGTGAAAGATCGCCGCTCGGAAAATGTCTGCGAAACCGTCTATATCCGCGGCCTGAATTAAATCCTCCAAAACTCCGAAACCCGCCAAAATACTGCCCATAAAATCCGTTCACCGGCGCGTAATAATCGGTTTCGCTATCTAAGCGAATTGTGTCGAGTTCCAGATTATTGCGCTCCAATTCAAGTCTTTCTTTTTCAAGCCTCGCCTCTCGCAGCTGAACCACAAGACTGAGTCTCGCCGCCATGTCTGTTTCCCGCTGTCGATCGAGGTCTTCGGGCGACGGAAAACCCAATCGCGCGTAATTCTCGCGATAGTCGCGTTCCGCAGCAAGGCGTTTTTCTTGAAATTTTTGCAGCGAAGAATTCGTTACGGTCCGAACCTGGCCCGCTCCGATCGCTGCCATTGAAAGAACCAAGCCAAAAATCAATGCGGCTTTTTTCATAATCATTTACCTCCGTGGCTCGTTCCTCGATAATAGCACTAAGGTGCTTTTTACTTAAGAGAAATACCGATAGGTTCTCTGTTCGGTCCGCGCCGCGACTAGATCAGAAGCTAAATCCAAGGCCAACTCTTCCGTTGCGGCCAGGGGTGCGGAAACCGTTCTCGAAATACTCGTGATCAAAAAGATTTTCGATCGTCCCGAACAAACGCAAACCGTATCTGTTTTTTCCAATCTGAAACGTATAGCCCGCTGTCGCATCGGCGCGCCTGTTGCCGGCGAATCTGTATGTGTACTGACCGAACGTCGTGCTGCTAAATACCGGCGCCAGATACGCACTGGTCGCGAGAAGATCGATACTCGCCCAAAATCGTTTGATCCTTTGCGTTGCAACTAAAGTGAACTGATGATCCGGAATGCCGTATGCGGCCCGGTCGGTACTTGCAATGGTCGCGATCGCCGGCCGCCGAAAGTTTCTCACGTCGCTGTTCGTGAAAGTATAGGACGCAAAGATCGTGGTCGATGCGGTCGCTTTTATGTCGATGCTCAGCTCAGCCCCGCGGGAATAATGTCGGTCGAAATTATAGTACGCGGGAGCCGAGAAATCGTCAGTTGGCAGATACGTGATCTCGTCTTTTATCCGCGTGTAGAAATACGTCGCGGAAGCTTTGACGCGTTGATTGCTAAAGTACTGTTCGATTCCCGCATCGATCCCGATCGAGAGCTCAGGTTTCAATGCCGGATTGCCCTGCGGAAAGAAAAATCCCGAAAAGAAATACGTTCCAAACCGCTCGTACAGAGAGGGGACGCGATATCCGTTGCCGACGTGCGTGCGGAGCTTTGTCCCCGTATGCGAGATGAAATACGACGCCGACCCGTCAAACGTGTATGCGGCAGGCGAATCCGACAGCGTGAAATTCGCATACGGCCCGGTCGTCACGCTGAACCGGGGACGGCCGAGGCTGAACCACTGTGCCCGGACACCGCCGGCAAATTGCAATCGTCCGTCGAGCAGGCTAAGCAGATGCTGCACGAAAAATGTGTTGCTGCGCTGGCTGGCGCTGGTCGCGAAATCACTCGTCCCGCTCGGTGTGCTTCCTTCGTTGTCAAAGTGTTCTTTCTCGAATTCATACCCGGCCTTGAACGTATTCGAGGTATCTGCCGTCCAGACGGCGTGTATATTAGCCGTATGAATCGTTCCGGCAAAACTGTTGGTAAATGCGCTCTGGTACCCGGCGCCAAGCGGCCCATCGTCGTTCGTTCGATTCGTGGCTATACCTTGGTAAGAGCCGCTGAGCGTTAATTTGCTATTGACGATATGCGATGCCGCAAACTGGCCCACGAAGAATCGCGACTTCTGAATACTGTCGGGATCGTCGACATCGTGTACGAAATTAACTCCTTCGCGAGCGTCGATGATGATGCCGGCAGGTAATGGCAACATACCGAGTGTATCCGGACTTGAATTCAACCGTACCTTTGCGTCCGAAACGAAAAATCGACCGGAAAGCGTAGTCTTGTAGAATGGCCGATAGTCGATCCTCGATTGAAAGTTTGTATTGCTCGCGTTGTCGTCCCCGTCAATGCCTTCGGTGTACGCGGTTCGCGAAAGCGCTCCGCTGATCCCAAACTTGCTGTCCGGTCTTCCGTAAGAAAGATTGGTTCGAAATCGTCCCAGTCCAAGTCCGCCGGCCGCTCCGGACACTTGTCCGTGAAACCCCTCTGCGGGACGCGGCGTCTGAAAATTCAGGGCGCCGCCGATCGCGTTCGTGCCGTACAGTGAACTGCCCGACCCTCTTAGAACTTCGATCCGATCGACGCTCGTCAGCGTAAAATCACTGAGAAACGGCGTCGCATCGCCGGTAATCGAACCCGGATCGCGAAACCGGATACCGTCAATTAAAACCGCTGTATCCTGATTGCGAAGGCCGCGCGCCTTGATCGATGCCGTCCTTCCGAAACCACCAAGCTGCTGAATGCGGAAACCTGGAATTGTACGGACCGCATCGATGAGTGTGATGTCCGCCCGATCCCGCATTTCCTGCGCGTCGATGATGTTCACAGTTTTTGAAACCTGTTCGATCGGCTGCTCGCTATCGGCGGAGATCGTGACGATTTCGCGAATGGCGGTGAATCCTTCGATCACCAAATTAAGTACGGTCGAAGAGCTACCGAGCCGAACCGTAATTTTGGCCGGGGCCGATGTCTTCAACTCACCGTTGGAAAGATACGATGCGGTGACAGAATAATCCCCACCCGGAATCCTGATGAATGCATACTTCCCATCCGCGTTCGTCTTCGTCGTTTGGTCATATCGCGGATCGGTTACGGATCTTGCGGTAACCTCTGCGCCAGCGACGGCGTTTCCATGGCTATCGGTGATCCTTCCCTCAAGGCCGTAAGACTCCGCTTGCGCAAACGCAGCCGCACACAAAAAACATATCAGTCCTAATACTCTTGTAGTTTTCATTTCTCTCCTGTTCTGCCCATCGCAGAATGGTTCTAAACCTGACAGGCGATGCAAAGTTCCCGACTTGTCGATTTTGGATTTTAGATTTTGGATTTTGGATTGAAGAACGCGGCGATTTGCGTCGAATCCACAATCTGAAATCTGAAATCCAAAATCGAACTCACGGTTGCGTGGGCAGTGCCGGTATTTCACCGGACTTCCTTTGCAGCACTTGTCTAAAAAAGATCGTGGTTCGCGGATCGTGGTTCGTTGTGCTTCGCCATCCGGACATTCAACGCGAACTACGAACTATGAACAACGAACTACCAACTACGAACAACGATCGGCGATCAATAAACCGTTGTCACTCTCACCTTCCCGCTTGCCGGATTTTCATCGAGCAGCACTTGTACGTCATAAACTTCTTGCAAATTTTCCCGCGTCAATACTTGGGCCGTCGGTCCCTGGGCAAAAATCTGGCCTCCCTTTAGCAGTATCACGCGCTCGGCAAACTCGCTTGCGAGATTCAGGTCGTGCGTGATAACGATCGCCGAAGCAGCCGCATCGCGGCAGCGCTCACGAACCAATCTGAACATTAGCGCTTGATGTGCAAGATCGAGATTGGCCGTCGGCTCGTCCAGCAGAAGAATTCCTGTCTCTGCCGCCAAAGCTCTGGCCAATACAACTCTCTGTCTTTCGCCGCCCGAAAGCTCGTTCATCACTCGTTTTGCGTATCCGCTGAGATCGCACATCTCGAGCGCATTGTTCGCGGCTTCGACATCGTGCTCCGTTTCCCATCCAAAAGCTGCGCCGCGTGTGAACCGTCCTGCAAGTGTGAACTCGAGAACCGTGATCGGAAACTTCGTCTCGTTCTCCTGCGCGACGACAGCTATGTTTCTTGCTATCTCACGTCGTGAAAGCTCTTCGAGCGGTGCACCGTTGAGAGCGATTGCGCCGCTTTTCAAAGCTACGGTGCCGTTTAGCGCCCGCAGCAAAGTTGTTTTGCCTGCTCCGTTTGGGCCAAGCAGTGCGAGGATCTCACCCGATCCCAATGCGATCGAGACATTGTCGATTACCTTGCGTTCGCCGAACCAAACTGAAATTTCTTTGACCTCGAGCATTTCCTCCTTACTTCTAATTACGTAATTATGTGTTTCGTATTTACGTAATTTCAAACCTAATTCCTCCTCAACAGATAAATGAACAGAGGCGCACCGATCAGCGCCGTGATCGCGCCGACCGGCAACTCACGCGGCGCGATGACGGTTCGGGCAACCGTGTCCGCGAGAACCACAAAGATCGCACCGGCGATCGCCGACAATGGAACGACAAGCCTGTTGTCGCTCCCGACAGAGAGCCTCACAAGATGAGGAACGATCAATCCCACATAGCCGACTGAGCCGCTTGCCGCGACCGACGTTCCGACGAGCAGGCTTGCAATGCCGAACACGATCAGCCGGACCCTTCCGACTTCGACACCGAAATCCATCGCGTCGCGCTCGCCTATCATCATCAAATTTAAGGGGCGGGCCTGCGATCTCAGAACGATCGTTCCAAGCACGGATGCGGCTAGCGTCAGATAGAATCCGCTCATTGTCGCCTGCGACAGATCGCCGAGCAGCCAGAACGTAAACCCCCGAAGACGTGCCGCATCGAGCAAGCTCGTAAACAGAACGATGATCGATGACAAGAACGTCGTGACGATGACGCCGGAAAGCACAAGGCGTTCGACATTCATTCCAGCTCGGCTCCGGGCCATCTGGTAAACCGTAAACGTCGCGAGCCCCGCACCTGCGAGAGCGAACAGCGGCCGAGCGAAAAAGAACTGCTCAAAAAACACGAAGGCGAGCATTGTCCCGAGCGCGGCACCGTTCGAGACTCCGAGAAGATACGGTTCAGCGAGCGGGTTTCGAAGCAGCGCCTGGAGCGATGCACCGGCCGCGGCAAGGCTCGCCCCGACACAGGCGCCGAGCAGAACTCGTGGCAGACGTATGTCGAAGAGTATCGATCGTTGCGTGTCGGACAGATCAAAAAACGCAAGACGTTCACTTCCGACGGATACGGCGATAAGCAACGCCGCGATCAACATCGCGATCAGAGCGATCCAAATTGAAGTGCGTAGATTCAATTCGTTGATCGCAGATCTTTCGCGATCTCCTCCAAAGCATCAACCAGCCGCGGACCGGGCCGCGAAATGATGTCGGCGTTTATCCTGTACACTCGTCCGTTTTTCACGGCCGGCGAGTTCTTGAATACCTCGCTGGGCTCGCGGTTGTCCTCGCTATCGGAGAGGAAAATAACGTCGGGAGCGAGCGCTAGCGCGGTCTCCTTGCTGATCTTCGGATACGCTGTGGCGATGTTTTTCGTTGTCGAGAACCCGCCAGCGGACTCGACGATCTCTGTCAAGAATGACTCCCGACCGATCGTGAAAAGCGGCTCCCGTGAGATCTGAACAAACACTCGAGGCTTTGCAATTGGATCGTTCAGCCTTGATCGATCATGATTCGTTTGGTGCCTTACAAAGCTCGCTCTGGCGGAAAGCGAGAACACGAAATTCTGCGCAGACTCTCGTTGACCGAAGAGTTCGCCAAACTGGTTCAGGTTCCGAAACACGTCGTCCAGCGTTTTCGGGTTTGTAACGTAAACTGCGATTCCCTGCTCACCGAGCGTCTTCGTAAAAGCTTCGAGCTGTGACGCGGTGGAGACAAAGACGATCTGCGGTTTGAGTGCAATTATCTTTTCAATGTTAGGCGTCTGCGTATCACCGACCTTTTCGATCGCTACGGTTTCCGCTGGATAGTCACAGTAAGTCGTCACTCCGACGAGCCGATCACCAGCCCCAACGGCAAAGATCATTTCCGTCAGGCTCGGCGCAAGCGATATAGCACGTTCGATCTTGACGGGCACCTCTACATTGCGTCCGAGATCGTCGAGGACTTGGCGTGTATCGACATGCGGCGGCGGAACATCGACGCGGCCACAACCAATAGCAGCGCTCACTGCCAAAGAGATTAAGATCCCCAGTTTGTAACTACTTTTCTTCAAATCCAAAATCTAAAATCTAAAATCCAAAATCGAAAAACGCCCTGTCTTCGAGCCAAAAAAACATTGGCAAGAAAACAGGGCGCTGAAAATGGCCTGCTGCCTCGAATGTTTTACGCGAAACATATCCCGGGCAAAAAGGTTTCTCGGCAGGTATCCCGACTTTCGATTCTAGATTTTGGATTTTGGATTTTGGATTTGACGAGCCGCCCTGAAGGCGGGACGCGAAACAAATCCAAAATCCAAAATCCAAAATCCAAAAACGTCTTACGGTGACGCGATCGTGCGGGACTCTCACCCGGCTTCCCTGTCGCCTGAAACAATTTCGTTTATTAAAGAACTCTCTGCAAACGGCAAATTATCATCGGTGGCTGCCGCAATGTCAATCGCTCCGGACAAACTGAAAACTGAAAAGTGAAAAGTGAAAACGCCGGGCGACACGCAGTTCGTAGTTTTTAGGTTTTACTTTTCTGTTTGTATGGAGGTATCGCTATGATTATCTGGAGAAATGGAAGCACGGGTAATCATCAAAGGCTCAGAATGGCGATTCGACGCGAAAGAACCGATCGATATCTCGATTCCGCTCAACTTCAACGGGCCGCAGCCGAACGCTTACGGTGTCCCGCCTGCTGCTTCGGAACCTTGTGTCTCCGGGGATCTCATCGGAGACACTCGCCGCGGCGGCGGTTGTAATTTTGAAAAATATACTTTTATCCCGCATTGCAACGGTACTCACACCGAGTGTGTCGGTCATGTGACGCGAGAAAGAATCTCTGTGCGAGATTGCCTGCAGGATGTTCTGATTCCCGCTCGGCTGATCACGATGGACCCCTGCTACGCCTCGGACACGGCTGAAACTTATTCGATCTCTATCGACGGAGACGACCGCTTGATCACTCGGGAACGACTCCAGTCGGCGACTGGTAATAGCTCGGCTGATGGCGCGATTCGTTCACGCCACGAAGCGCTCATAATCCGCACACTTCCGAACGACGATCGTAAGCTGACTCGGCAATACGTCGACGTTGTCCCGCCTTACTTCACGACCGAAGCGATGCAGTTTATCGTCGAGTCAGGCTTCGCGCATCTCGTTGTCGATCTTCCCTCGATAGATCGCCTCTACGACGAGGGAAAACTGTCGAATCACAGGATCTTCTGGAAAATCGAACCAGGAAGTTTTGAAACGAACGACACCACTCGCCGCAAAAGCACGATCACCGAGATGGCCTATGTTCCGAATAAGATCGAAGATGGGGAATACTTGTTAAACCTCCAGATCGCGCCGTTCGCCACGGATGCCACTCCGAGCCGTCCGGTGCTTTTCCGGTTAAAAAAGAACTAAGCAACTAACACCCGCTCAACCGCGACAAAGTCCTGATGCCCAAAGTTTTAACGATCTTGCTTTTTCACATTGTGCTGGCCGCTGCTGCGTTCGGCCAAACGTATATCGTCGATGTCAAACGCGAATCGGCCCGGTCGGACAAATTTACCGGCGGGCACATCGAAAAGACCCTCCTCGCGCCCGGCGATCCTAACATCAAGATCACGATTAACGTTCCCGCTTTTCAGATGACTCTCTGGCAGGCTGGAAAAGAAGTCAGGTCTTATCCGATCGGCGTCGGCATGCTTGAATTTCCGATCGCGATAAGTTTACGAGAGGCGTCATCGATCGAGTGGAACCCGGTATGGATCCCGCCTTCCAGTGATTGGATAGAAAAGTCGAGTACGGTAAAACCTGGTGAGATCGTTCTTCCGACTGATCCGCGCAATCCGCTTGGGAAACTAAAGATTCCGCTCGGTTACGGCTATCTGCTTCATCAGGCAAAGGGCGCGGGCGATATGGGCAGCCTCGTCTCGCACGGATGCATCCGCGTCATGCAGGCCGATCTCTACGATCTCGCGGAAAAGATCGTCGCAGCGCGCTCAGTGGACGTCTCAGCGGCGAATATTGCGACGGCGAAACGGACCCGGAAAACGCTTGTTGTTCCGCTCGCTCCGACGGTACCGGTCGAGATCACGTATGACACGATCGTTGTCGAAGCTGGGCGACTAAACATCTATCCGGACGTTTATGAACGAAAGCTGAACACGATCGACAACGTTAGAAGAGAGTTGCGGACGAGCGGTGTTCGCGACGACCGCCTGACGGATGCGGCAATAAAAAGGATGATTGCCGCCGCGACCGGGAAACACAAGTTCGTTGTCTTGATAAAAGAGTTGGAAAGCGGAAACGCCCTTCAGAACGGCAGGTCGGTTAGTGTCGTGACTCTAGCACCACGGCGCGTACGAGCTCGTTAAGCTCCTTAATCGTGAACGAAAAATGAGGCCGCCTTTTCAGACAGCTTTTCACTTTTCACTTTTCACTTTTCACTTTTCACTTTCCCACGTATTCCCAATGCCAGGGTTCGTAGAAATAGGGATAGAAACCGAAGCGGTGAGCGTTCTTGACGAGCCACTTGTAGACGGGCGTTTGGACCTGGACCAATCGATTTGAGTCGAGCGTCTTGACCGGTTCGCCGCCGACATAAATATCAAGCGCATGTCCGGTCGAGTGCGGACTGTGCTTTGCAAGAGCCACACGTCCGGCGTTCGGTTCCCTTTTTCGCAAAGCGTCCTGATACGCCGGTGACCGATAGGCTGAAACAATTCGCAAGAACTTCTCTTCCGGAGCCAGTTCGCCGTCCTTTGTCAGTTTAAGCTCGTGTTGAAGATCTTTCGCCGCCGCGGCGACCATCTCTTTATAAGCCGAGAAAGTATCGCGTTCGAGCTGCAGCAGATCGGCCGACCGCGTCGGATCAAAAAACTCCCCGATCGGCGCCGACAACAGATTGTCGTCCGCCGATAGTCCGGATCGTCGAAGACGACGCGACTGCCAATATTTAGTGAATGTCTCGAGTGTCGCAGCATCCAGGATCCCCGTTTCCGCAAGACCAGCGTTCGTCTGCCAACCGGCGAGGGCAAGTGCGAAATCCGATGTATCGGGTCCGGCTTCGGTTCCGAGCGTCTGCGAGATCAAAGGCACGTAAATATTCCAACCCGTCTGCGCCTTTCCACCGAAATTCCATGACAAAAAATGTCGGAGCTTATTGTTTTCGGCCGCCGCTCTATTAAATGCGAGACTATCGCTCCTGCTCTCGATCTTCTCAACCGACGCGGTCTGCTTTACACTCGGTCCGACGATCCGGGCCCGCTGGGCATAGACGTCGAGATCGCCAAGCAGTAGATAAGCGATAACACAGCAAAAAAGAGTTACGGCTGCAGACGGAATTAAAATGCGGTTCCTCATACGGTAAACGAAGGGTTGTGATGCGGTACTCTCGCCGGCGGGTTCGCCGTCGTTTATTTTACAGCATTTTCGAGCGCGGATTTTAGGTCGGTGAATTTAAATTTATAACCCGCTTCCTGCAGACGTTTAGGCTCGACTCGCGTGCTGTCGATGAGGAGCGCGTCGCCCATTTCCCCGAAAACGAGATTCACCGCAAACTCGGGAAGCGGAAGTATCGTGGGACGATAGAGCACCTCGCCGAGGGTTTTGGTGAATTCCTCGTTCGTTACCGGATTCGGACTCGCGACGTTCACCGCCCCTCGAAGATTCTCATTCTCGATCGCGTAATTGATCACGCTGACGACGTCGTCAAGCGAAACCCAGCTCATCCATTGCTTGCCGCTCCCGACAACTCCACCGACACCGAGCTTAAAAGGCGTCAGCATCGTCGCGAGAGCTCCGCCGTCTTTAGACAAAACTATGCTTGTTCGAAGTAGTACCGTCCGTATGCCCGAGTCTTCGGCGCGGCGCGATTCCGTTTCCCATTCTTTTGAAACGTCGGAAAGAAATGTGTCGCCGGGTCCGCTGGTTTCGGTTACGATCTCATCACCCCGGTCACCATAAAAACCCATCGCCGAACCTGCGATCAATACGTTCGGTTTTCGCTTTAGCCCCGCGAGCGTGTTGATCAGGTTGCGGGTTCCGTTTACGCGGCTGTCGCGGATCGCCTTTTTCTTTTCGTCTGTCCAACGGAGGCCCGCAATTCCCTCACCGGCGAGGTGAACAACAGCGTCGAGCCCTTCAAGCCGTAAGAGATCTTCTTCGTGAAAACCGTCTTCGACGCTCCACTGGATCTCGTTCTCATGCTTCGCCTCACCGCGACCCGCAAGCAGCATCTCGTATCCCTTCTCCGAGAAAGATCGCTGCAATGCCTTCCCGATCAATCCGCTCGCGCCCGTAATAAGAATTCGCATACTTAATAATACAGAACCCCGGTCGCTACCGCTCCCGGTTTTGACTTCTCAGCTCATCCTGTACAAAACGCACCATCAAATTTATCTCGCGATCGGTCAACTGCCCGCGAAACGGCGTCATCCCGTTTCCGCCGTCGGCAATGTGGCGATAGATCTCGGCGTCGGTTTTATATTTGAATTCGCCGTCGCGCAGATTGGGGAGCAGCTTTCCGTCATCGAGCGTCTTCCCTTCGCCTTCCGGACCGTGGCAGATCGCACAGTTTTGACGGAACATCGATGCCTCGTAAGCTTTGCTCTCGGAGATCACATATCGATGCGGTTTGCTGCTCCAGCAACCGACGGCCAGCATCGCAAGAGCCAAAACCAAAAGCGTTAGTAGTTTCATCTTCGAATAGAGTTTAGAGATCGGTTCAAACCTCGAATCCGTCATCGCGCATCTATTTCGAAGCCGCGGCTTCTTCTCGTAACGCCCGCTTGAATATTTTTCCCGTACCGCCGATCGGCAGTTCAGATCGAAACTCGACGTGGCGGGGATATTTATTAGCTGCAAACTGCTCTTTGCACCAGTCGGTAAACTCAGTTTCCGTCAGCTCAGCACCCTGTTTCCGTACGACGAAGGCCTTTACTTCCTCGCCCAAACGCTCATCCGCCACACCGATCACCGCGCAAAGCGAAACAGCCGGATGCGTCATGATCACTTCCTCAAGCTCGCGCGGATAGATGTTGTATCCGCCGCGAAGGATCATGTCCTTCTTGCGATCGACTATCGA
>JBBKXD010000105.1:0-5638 GCA_037969295.1 Pyrinomonadaceae bacterium
GACTGATCGCTCTTGCGGCGACTATCTACATGGAAACGATGGGCAAGAAAGGCCTGCAGGAAGTAGCGATGCAGAACGCCCAAAAGGCGGCATACGCGGCAAAGAAGATCGCTGCGATCAAGGGATTCGAGATCGCGTTCTCAGCGCCAACGTTCAATGAGTTCGTAGTGCGTTCGGCGAAGCCCGCGATCGAAGTCCTTCAAAAGCTTCGGACGGAAAATGGCATTATCGGCGGTCTAGCCCTGTCGAAATATTATCAGGATCGATCGAATGAATTCTTGGTGTGCGTTACAGAGACCACGTCGAAAGCACAAATAGATGATCTCGTCGCAGCCCTGTCACGATGAGTAATCTGTGCGAAGGCCTTGTATGAAACAGTTCGCCCAATCGGACCAAAAACGAAAAAAATGATTAGGCCGCGGCATTTTGTCGAAGATATTGACCGACGTAGTTTTCTTTCAACCGCGGGTAAGGGCCTCGGGCTAATGGCTCTCTCTTCCGCAACCGTCGCATCGCTCTTTGACAACGTAAAAGCAGCGGGTAAAGCAATCGATCATCTCTCGCCGATCGAAGCGGCGACGGATGAAGATTACTGGGCGAACATCCAGCAGGCGTTTTCCGTGACGCGCGGCATCATCAATCTGAACAACGGAGGCGTCAGCCCAAGTCCGCGGATGGTGACTGAAGCATTTGTCCGATACACATGGCAGCAGGAGGACGCAACCGCGTACACGATGTGGCAGATCCTCGAGCCGCAATCCGAGACTATCAGAACCGGGTTAGCCGAGATATTCGGCTGTGACGCTGAAGAGATCGCCATCACTCGCGGAGCGAGCGAGTCGCTCGAGATCCTTCTGATGGGATTGGACCTCAAATCCGGCGATGAAGTTCTGACGTCGACGCAGGATTATGGCCGGATGCTTACGACTCTGCGTCAGCGCGAGATGCGTGAAGGCCTGAAGCTCAAGCTGATCAAGATCCCGATCGCGCCGGACAACCTCGACGACATTGCGGCCGCGTTCGAACGTGCCGTCACACCGCGGACAAAACTCATTCTCATGTCGCATCAGATCAACCTGACCGGGCAAATACTTCCCGTAAAGAAGATTTGCGATATGGCACGTGGACGCGGCGTTGAGACGATCGTCGACGGCGCTCATTCGTTCGCTCAGTTCGATTTCAAGCGCGACGATCTCGGCTGCGACTACTTTGGCACTTCACTGCACAAATGGATATTCGCACCAAAAGGGACCGGCCTGCTATACGTGCGGAAGGAAAAGATACCTAAGGTCTGGCCGCTGATGGCGTCCGAGGACAAACAAAAGAACGACATTCGGAAGTACGAAGAGATCGGAACACACTCGGCGGCTATGAGACTCGCGATCGGCGAGGCGATTCTTTTCCATAACGCAATCGGCGGAAAACGTAAGGAAGAGCGGCTGCGATATCTCTCGCGTTACTGGATGAACAATCTGAAAGCGATTCCAAGGGTCGGGTTCAATACGTCATTCGACCCGGCCCAGTCATGTGCGATCGCAAATTTTAGGATCGATGGTGTCGATCCCGTCGCACTCGGTTCCTACTTGATGGCGAAGCACAAGATCTTTACGACGCCGATCGTGCACGACGAATTCACCGGTATTCGCATCACGCCGAATGTCTACACGACGCTGTGGGAGCTGGACCGGTTTTGTGCGGTAGTCGCGGATGTGGCCAAGAAAGGTTTGCCGAAAGCGTAATGAGCGAGATTTTTGAAAAGAAGTTTCACGTGGGCTGGCGTGACGTCGATCCTAACGGGCATGTTGCAAACATGGTCTATCTGGAGTACGCCGTCGATACGCGGATAGCGTTTTTCGCGTCGCAGGGGTTTCCGCCCCTTAGCTTTTTGAAACACGGTTTCGGCCCTGTGATCAAGAACGACTTCGTCGAGTATTTTCGGGAAGTTATGATGCTCGATGAAATTCACGTGACGATGGAGAATGGCGGCCACAGTGAAGATATTTCGCGATTTCGCGTGATCAACAACATCTACAAAGCGAGCGGCGAGCTTGCAGCAAAAGTTACGACGATCGGCGGCTGGCTCGGACTAAAGGAAAGGAAGTTGATCCTGCCGCCCGACGAAATAAGGAATGCATGGCTCGCCATGCCCCGAACCGAAGATTTTGAAGATTTGAGATCGAGTGTCAAAGATAGGCCGTGTTTTCTTTAGTTATTAGTTTTTAGTTTTTAGTTTTTAGTTTTTAGTTTGTCCAAAGAGTTATGCCGATCAAGAAAGTAACACAGCATCCCACACAGAATGAGGCGTTGATCTTCGAGCGTTCGCAGACCGGCCGCGTCGGCTACTGTCTGCCAAAACTCGATGTCGACGAATCGAATATCGATGACATTCTGCCCGCGGAGCTTCGCCGCGACGACGATCTCGACGGCGTGCCGGAAGTCTCTGAGGTCGACGTCGTTCGACATTTCACGCGGATCTCGACATGGAATTATTCGATCGATCTCGGGATGTACCCGCTCGGGTCGTGCACGATGAAATACAACTCGCGGCTCAACGAAAAGGTGGCGAGGATCGGCGGATTCACAAATCTCCATCCCCTCGCTCCCGAAGAAGAATCGCAGGGAGCTCTTGAACTGATCTGGGAACTGCAGAAGGATCTCGCAGAGATAACCGGATTGCCGGGTGTTTCGCTACAACCCGCCGCCGGTGCGCAGGGCGAGATGACGGGCGTGATGTTGATCCGGGCGTTTCTCGACGAACGCGACGGCGAGGCCTCGAAAGATCGACGCGTGATGCTGATCCCCGACTCGGCACACGGGACTAATCCCGCCTCAGCAGCACTTGCCGGTTTCAATGTGAAGACGATCCGCTCGACGGCCGAAGGAATAACCGACCTCGAACATCTGCACCAACTCTGTGACGAAGGCGGCGTCGCTGGCATGATGCTCACTAACCCGAACACAGTCGGCATATTCGAAAAGAACATCAAGGAGATTTGTGAGATCATCCACGACGCCGGCGGGTTGGTGTACATGGATGGCGCGAATATGAACGCCCTCGTCGGTGTCGCTCGGCCGGGCGATATGGGCGTCGATGTTATTCATCTCAATCTGCACAAAACGTTTTCTACTCCGCACGGCGGAGGCGGCCCGGGCTGCGGTCCGTGTTTGTGCACAGCCGAGCTTGCGAAATTCCTGCCGGTACCGAGGATCGTTAAAGACGGTGACATGTTTCGCCTCGACTATGACGCCCCCGAATCGATCGGACGCGTCAAAGCGTTCTTCGGAAACTTCGGGATGATGGTCCGTGCTCTGTCATACATTTACACACACGGTGCCGAGGGCTTGAAGGAAGCCACCGAAGCCGCGGTGCTCAATGCGCGGTACATGGCCGAGGAGCTCAAAGATACTTTCCATCAGCCGTTCGCTTCGGACTGCATGCACGAAGCGGTCTTTTCGCATAAGAATCAGTCGAAGAAAGGTGTACACACACTGGATATCGCAAAGCGTCTGATCGATTACGGATTTCATCCGATGACGATCTACTTCCCGCTAGTCGTCGAAGGTGCGATGTTGATCGAGCCTACGGAATCAGTCGGTCGCGCGGACCTCGACGCATTCGTCGAAGCGATGAAGGACATCGACGCAGAAGCTCAAGAGAATCCTCAGCTGGTGATCGACGCTCCGCATTCGACGCGGATCGGGCGGCTTGACGAGGCCGCGGCGGCGCGAAAACCGGTGCTTCGCTGGAAACCTGATATGGAAGCGTCGGCGAAATCAGCGTGAGGGGAATGCCGCACGACTGGAACGCCGGCATCTTGCCGGCAACGCCGCGGTTTTAGCGGCGTCCACCGATCAGAATCTGAGACCACAGCCGCGCTTCGCTCTCATGCCGGCAAGATGCCGGCATTCCAGTCCTTGCGCTGCCTTGAGACGGCCTCTAGAATTCCAGCAGCAGGTTAACGCCTATGACCCAAATCGGAATTCCAAAAGAGATCCATCCGGGCGAACGACGAGTCGCCGCGACTCCGCAAACCATTCTCAAACTAAGAAAGCTTGGTTTCCACGTTACTGTCCAGGCCGGTGCGGGTGATGCGATCAACGCCACCGACGCCGAATATCAGGAAGCCGGCGCTTCGATCGTCGCGGATGCGGTCGAGCTTTGGCGATCGTCCGATGTCGTCATGAAAGTGCGCCCGCCGGAAGTCGATGAAGCGAGCCTTATGCGCGAGGGAGGATGGCTCGTCGGGTTCGTCTGGCCGGGCCAGAATCGTGACATCGTCGATCGGCTCGCAAAAAAACATGCGACGGTCTTCGCCATGGACAGCGTGCCGCGTATCACGCGTGCGCAAAAAATGGACACCCTCTCGGCAATGGCTAACATTGCGGGCTACCGGGCGATCATCGAGGCCGCGAATAATTTTCCCAGATTTTTTACGGGGCAGATCACGGCTGCCGGCCGCATAGATCCCGCAAAAGTGCTTGTCATCGGCGCAGGCGTCGCAGGCTTGTCGGCGATCGGAGCTGCTAAAGGCTTAGGCGCGATCGTCCGTGCGTTCGACCCGCGCTCGGCGACGAAAGATCAGGTCGCGTCGATGGGCGCAGAGTATCTCGAGCTCGACGTCAAGGAAGAAGGCGAAGGCAAGGGCGGTTATGCCAAAGAGATGTCGGACAGTTTTTTGAAGGCCGAAATGGCCCTGTTCGCACAGCAGGCAATGCAGGTCGATATTATCGTCACGACCGCGCTGATCCCGGGTAAGCCCGCACCGAAATTGATCACGAAAGGCATGGTCGAATCGATGAAGCCCGGTTCGGTGATCGTCGATCTTGCTGCGGAACAGGGTGGTAACTGTGCACTGACCGAGCCAGGCAGCGTCGTGAAGCACAAGGGTGTGACGATCGTCGGCTATACGGATCTGCCGTCGCGAATGGCGTCGATGTCGAGCCAACTGTATGGAGCGACGGTCACGGCACTTCTTGAAGAACTTCAGGACGATGATGGAAATCTGCATGTTGATCTAGATGACGAGATCGTCCGCGGTGCGATCGTCCTGCACGATGGAAAAATGATGTGGCCGCCACCGCTGCCGCCAGCACCGCCGGAACCGGGTGTTCCGATGAAAAGCTCTGCGAGCGTAGCCGTCGCGAAAGCGGCAAGTGCAGGTCACGGAGCCGACGAAGGTACTGGTATCAGCCCGTGGTTCCTCGGCATTGTCGGACTTGTGATGGTCGGGTTGGCGTTTGTCATCCCGCCGAAACCTGAATCCGCAGGCGGCGACTTTCTCGGCCACCTTACCGTCTTCATTCTCGCGATCTTTCTCGGTTTCCAGGTTGTCTGGAATGTGAAGCCCGCGCTCCACACGCCGCTCATGTCGGTGACAAACGCGATCAGCGGCATCATTCTGGTCGGCGGTATGTTCCAGTTGACCTCATCATCACTCAATCTAACCGTGATCCTCGGCGCGATCGCCGTCCTTATCGCCGCCATCAACATCGCAGGTGGATTTCTGGTGACGAATCGGATGTTGGGGATGTTTAGGAAGTAGGGAACAGGTGGATCGAGAGCCAACAACAATCAGCCGTTTTTCATGGGTAATTTCGCGGTCGGTTTGTCCCGACTTTCGCGGTGTCGCTATTTTGA
>JBBKXD010000106.1:0-4028 GCA_037969295.1 Pyrinomonadaceae bacterium
CCAAAGAGTGTAGTTCTTCCCGGCCTCGACGTTTGTGTAAAAGATCGAGTTGCCGTCCGAGCTCCATACGGGGTGTTTACCCTCAACGACCAGTTGGGGATCACCTCCTGTGGAACTCACGACAAAAATGTTATTTGCCGCTTCGAACAAGATCAGACCGCCGTCCGGGGAATAGCTCGGATAAGCGATGAAAGGTGCCGCCTTTTTCAAGTTCAGTGCGATCTCTTGCGGCTCTCCACCATTCGCAGGGACCTTATAGATGCTTTGTCCGTACCAGGGCCCTTTTGTGAAAATCAGGGAGCCGCCGTCGGGTGACCATGATGGAAACGTGCCGGTGTCGACGATCTTGCGGGGGCTTCCCCCGAAGGCCGGCATCACCCAGATCGCTCCGCCCATCAGCGGCTGGTCCGTACCGTAAATGAAAAAGCAGAGGCAATCGGAGACGCCGCTTCTTGATGAAACGAAGGCTACCTGCTTGCCGTCGGGAGATATTGACGGCTGCATATCGTCGGCCGGATTATTTGTAAGATTTATGTCCGGCCCGCCGGATATTTTCCGAAGGAATATCTCAAAGTTTCCGGTCCTGTCCGAGACGTAAGCGATCGTTACTCCATCAGGCGCGAACGTTGGCTCTCCTTCAAATCCGGCGTCTATGGTCAATGGAGACAGCGTCGTGTTAGTCAGGGCCGACGCGGTGGCGGGCGGCGGGGAGATTGAAGGGTCACCTGCAATGAAGGCGCCAGCGACGATAGCGATCACCAGAATCGCTCCCGCGGCAAGCCACCAAACCGGCGAAATGCCATTTTTACGATTGCTGCTTAACCGCAAACTGCGCACGCTCGGAAGTGAGCCGCTTTCCATGCCACGCTTAAAGCGACGAAGATCCAGCTCAAAGTCGCCCGCGTGCTGGTAACGTTCGGTCAGATCTTTTGCGAGCGATTTCGCCAACAAGTCCTCGACTTCAACCGGCAACTGAACGTAAAGCTCCCGTGCGGGCTGCGGCTCAGAATTGATGATCGCATGAAGAGTGTCGATGGCCGTTTTCCCATCAAAAGGTCGCTTCCCGGTGATCATTTCGTAGAACACGACGCCAAGCGAGAAGATATCCGTTCGCGAGTCGAGGGGGCTCCCCTCGGCTTGTTCGGGCGACATATAAGCGACGGTTCCGAGTATCGTTCCCGGCACAGTTAGGACACGTTCATTCGTTCGTGGCAAGCCCACCGTCGGCAAATTCGAATCCGCGAGCGTGGGGCGCTGCTCAACCAGTTTGGCAAGACCGAAATCCAGGATCTTGAGCTGCGACGAACGCGTCACCATCAAGTTTTCGGGCTTGATATCACGGTGAATGATTCCTGCTTGATGCGCGGCGGCAATACCCGAAGCGGCCTGCGCGCACAATTCGACAGCTCTTCGGGTTTCAATGCGGCCGCGCTCTAATAGATCACGAATCGTCTCGCCCTCGACGTATTCCATCGCGATGAAATCGTATCCGTTGTGCGATGCGATCTCGTAGATGGTTATGATATTCGGATGATTCAGCGCCGAGGCGGCTTTTGCTTCCTGCGTAAACCGCTGCTTTGTTTGATTGTTTGAAGTAAGTGAATCGGGAAGTAGCTTTATCGCCGCTTTACGGTCGAGGCGCGTGTCCCGGGCGAGATAAACTTCGCCCATTCCGCCCCCACCGAGCATTTCAATGACTTCGTAATTTCCAAGCGAACCTCCGACGAGATCGTGGTTGTTACGACTTACGACAGTCTCGGCCATTATCTCGATCGCGGGCGATTCGAGACGGCCGCCCGCTTCATTGTGAGCGGCGATCAGGGATTCGATCTCCTGACGGAGCTCGACATCGTCTCCGCACCGCTCGTCAAGAAACGACACGCGTTTCTCCGGCTCCGTTTCGAGAGCCGAATAGAGAATATCCTTCACCTCTTGCCAGCGTTTAGGATGTTTCATCGACACTAGTGCTCATCTCCCGGTACAGCCAGGCTTTGGCCGTACTCCATTCTCGCTTGACCATATCGACCGAGATTCCCATTGCCTCGGCCGTCTCCTTGATCGTCAGCCCGCCAAAAAATCTCAGCTCGACCACGCGGGCCTGCTGTGGATCGATCGACTCAAGCTTCGTCAGCGCTTCATCGAGCGCGGTCACTTCCGCAGTCGGCTCGTTCGATGCCAGCCCAACTTGATCCAGTGACACGTGCACCGCGCCCGCGCCACGCTTTGCATACAAATGGCTGCGCGCATAGTCGACCAGAATGCGTCGCATCATTTGCGCGGCGATCGCGAAAAAGTGTGCTCGGTTATTCCACTTCACATTTCTTTGATCGACTAGACGCACGAACGCTTCGTTGACCAGCGCCGACGTCTGCAGAGTGTGGCCGGCCCGCTCGCGATTCATATAGTGATGAGCCAACCGGTGCAGTTCGCCGTAAACCAACGGCGTCACGAGCTCAAGAGCGGCGCGGTTTCCGTGGCTCCAATCCAGAAGCAGTTGGGTGATTTGCATCTGTTCGCGATCTTCCATTTGGTGCGTATCTTTAATCCAAGCCCGGCCTGTCAACGGCAAACTGCTGCGGACATTTTCGTAAAAGCGTCCGCCAATTCCCACCCAGTTCTCGCGTTTTACGGATAGGGTAGCACAGAAGCCGCCCGCGAAAATACAAGAATCGAAACGGAGGAATGAAGAATGTACAGCACAAAATACTTAACGAATATACGATCCGCGACTCTCGGATCGGCACGATTTCAGGCACTCATTGCGGCGGCAATTCTGATCAGCGCTCTCGCGATCCCGGTCTCGGCGCAAAGGTATTCGGACTGGTCGGCACCCGTTAATCTCGGATCTACGATCAACACGTCCGGATTTGACGGATGTCCGTCGCTCGCGAAGAACGGCCTCGATCTGCTATTTATGTCGAACTTCGGTTCGACTGCACTCGATCTTTATGTCTCTCATCGGGATACCAATGATTCGCCGTGGGGCACTCCAGCCTCGCTCGGATCGGACCTCAACACCTCGGCATACGCGGAGGCTTGTCCCTCGATGAGCATTAGCGGACGATATCTCTACTTCGTCAGCAACCGGCCGGGAGGCTGCGGCGATTTTGACATCTACGTCTCACGCAGGCTGAACAAGAAGAACTTCACCGAGTGGGGTGAACCGCAAAATCTCGGCTGCCAGGTGAACGGTCCCGGGCCCGACCTGTCGCCCTCGCTGTTTGAAGATGAAGACGGCACGCTCTATCTCTACTACAGCAGTGGCCTCCGGCCGGGCGGGATGGGCTTCGGGGATATCTATGTCACCGAGCAGCAGATGGACGGGACCTTCGCTCCGTCTACGCCTGTTCTCGAGTTCAACACGGCTTTCAACGAGATTCGCCCGAAAATCCGAGCGCGTGACGGTCTTGAGATTTTCTTCGACTCCAACCGCCCCGGTGGGTTGGGCGTGGACATCTATACATCGACCCGCGAATGTACGTCCTGCCCCTGGTCGACTCCGGTCAACATGGGACCCGGCGTGAACAGTACCGCGATCGACGGAGGCCCCGCGCTGTCGTTCGACGCCACCGAGCTTTACTTTATGTCCAACCGGGCGGGCGGTTCAGGCGATCAGGACATTTGGATGACCCGGCGTGAGAAGCTGACCGGCAAACCCGAGTAGCAGCCGCGGATCGATTTTGGATTTCGGTTCAAATTAGGAAGCTATGGTTGCGGCACTCTGAAAGCTTCACGATCCGAAATCCAAAATTCGAAACCAAGATTCCGATGATGCTCGACGCGTAGGACGGTTAGCTTTCCCTTTACATTTTCCGCCGCCCGACTCTATCATTCGGCAAGCTTATGAACAGACTTGCCTGCGGCATCGCGATCGTCATTATCGGTTACGCATCGGCCGTCGCCCAGACGACCGCAGGCCAGCACTTCAAACGATCGATCGAACTGCTTCACGCCGGCAAGTTCCCTGACGCGATCGCGGAGCTCAGCAAGGCGATCGCGATCCAGCCCAGGAACGCACGACTCTATGT
>JBBKXD010000107.1:0-8419 GCA_037969295.1 Pyrinomonadaceae bacterium
GCCGGACGAGTCTACGAGCTCGAGAGCGGCTTTCTGACGATCGGTCGCGGCGAAAACTGCAGTGTTCGTTTCGACCCCCGAAGCGAGCGGATCGCCTCAAAACAACATGCCTTTATCGAGGCAAGATCTGAAGGCTTTTTCTTGTCAGACAACAACAGTCTGAACGGCACCCTGGTCAATGGTGAAAAGATCCAGCGCACCCGGATCAGGTCAGGCGATACCGTTCAGTTCGGCCGTCAGGGTGTGACGGCTTCAGTATTGGTCGATGAGTCGGCTCGGACTTCGGATCCCGCAGCGGCGCAGTTTCAGCAAATAGAGCAGGTCGCCCGGCAGCACACTGACAATTTTCAGAATTCGATGACCAACATCGGCCTTGGCCAGCTTGAGGCTGTTCCCGAGCCCAGCCGAACCGGGCGCTATGTCGGGATCGGCGTTACGATCTTCGCCATTGTCTTCCTGGCTCTCATCGTCGTCGCGATCATGTTCCTGAGCGTCGGTATCGTTCCGGCTGTCATCGCGGCGGTGGTGGCATTTGTTCCGGCAATGCTATATCTCTTTCCACTGATCTGGCTCGACCGGTATGATCCCGAGCCGCTATGGCTTTTGTCGCTGGCATTCGCATGGGGAGCGCTCGTAGCAGTTATCTTTTCGATTGTCGTCAACTCGATCGTCGCGATCGCATTCGAGGCAAGCCTTGGCGGAGGTGCCGGCGAGATCGCCGGCGGCGTTTTGTCGGCGCCGATCTTTGAAGAGGCATCGAAGGGTATCGGCCTGGTCATCCTGCTCGTTTTTTTCCGCCGCTACTTGGACGATATTCTCGACGGCATCGTTTTTGCGGGCGTTATCGCACTGGGTTTCGCGACGGTCGAGAATGTGCTGTATTACGGCACGGCGCTCGGGCAGTCGGGACTCGGCGGATTGATCGTTCTGTTCTTTATGCGAGGCATCCTCTCACCGTTTGCCCACGTGACATTCACATCGATGACCGGGATCGGATGCGGTATCGCGCGCGAGTCTCACAATAAATTTGTCCGTATCCTGGCACCGCTGCTTGGTTATTTCGGCGCGGTGTTCCTGCACGCCCTTTGGAACGGCATGGCGATCCTCGGAGGCTTCGAGTCTTTCGTCGTCGGATATCTTTTCATCGAGATCCCGTTCTTTCTGATATTCGTCGGCTTTGCCTTCTACGTTATGCACCGGCAGAACAAGATTCTCAAGGACATGCTGGCGTTCGATATCGCTCGCGGGTTGATCCCGAAAGAGCATGGTGAAACGGCGGTTTCTGCTTTTAAGAGCTCAGCTTGGCTTGTAGGCGGCCTTTTTGGAGGGAAGTTTCGTGCACGGAGCAGATACCTTCGGGCGATCGGCAAGTTAGGTCTCAGCTATTGGCACATCCAGCGGGCGACAGCGGCTCAGGGACAGACCGGAAGTTTTCAGCAAAACCCGATCTTGCGAGAAGAAGTATTAAGATGGCGTGATCAGGTCTGAAGCGGAAGGCGGAAGGCAGAAGGCAGAAAGCAGAAAGCAGAAGACCTCGACTCTCGCAATTGCTGCTTTTTGCCGACCGCCTTCTGCGTTCTGATTCTGGTAGGCCGTGCAGGGATCGAACCTGCGACCCACGGATTAAGAGTCCGTTGCTCTACCAACTGAGCTAACGACCCAGAAGTTAAGTAAAGGATTAGAGCAACAAGAAAGTGAAAAAGGGAAAAAGGGAAAAAGTGAAAAGGGGAAAGAGTGAAAAGGGGAAAAAGTGAAAAGGGGAAAAAGCAAGACCTCGGCCCCAAAATATGATTCCCGACACATCTCACGTTTTCACCTTTTCACCTTTTAACCCTTTCACTTTCTAGCCTTTTTCGCCCTTTCACGTTTAAACTTTTGTCCAATGAAAGAATGTCCGCAATGTGATCTGTGTTTCTCCGATGACGTCCCGACGTGTCCGCACGACCAGACGGCAACACGGTTTTCGCTGCCAGGCGATCAGATCCTCGCCGAGCGATATCGTCTGGAAAAGCGTATCGGCAAGGGAGCGATGGGACAGGTCTATCTGGCGAGCGATACAAAGTTCGCATCGCGGCGAGTAGCCGTCAAGACAGTTCGCCAGGATATTCTTAGCAGCGATAACCTGCAGGAAGGCGAGGCGATCGCGCGGTTCGAGCGCGAAGCTCAGGCGGCAGCGTCGATTCAACACCCGAACACGGTAAGCGTCACGGATTTTGGCGAATCGACTGATGGCGTTTTCTATCTGGTCATGGAATACGTCGAAGGCGAGACGCTGCATAAGCTTTTGCGGCGCGAAGGAACGCTACCGGTGAGACGTGCGGTTCGCCTTCTTCGTCAAATCGCCGACGGCGTCGAAGCGGCGCATGATATCGGAATTCTTCACCGCGATCTGAAGCCCGCGAACATCTTTTTAATGCAAAAGGGCAAAGGTTCAGGCGACGGGTTTATTAAGGTCGGCGATTTCGGCTTGGCAAAGATCGTTAGCCAGACGGTTACCGACTTTAACTCCAATGCGACACCGTCCTCACGAGGAATTATCGGCACACCTGAATTTATGTCGCCCGAGCAGATGCAGCCGGAGGTGGGCGTCGACGTGAGGGCAGATATTTATGCTCTTGGCACGATCGCGTACTTGATGCTGGGTGGAAAGACGCCTTTTGTGGGTGACATGATGCAACTCGTGATGCAGAAGATCATGCACAAGCCGGCACCGTTGTCGTCACTGCGTTCGGACATTCCGTCGCATGTCGAACGCGTCATAATGCGGTCGCTAGATATGGACCCGAATGCGCGGCCCGCAACCGTCGCCGATTGGATCGATCAACTTGAAGAAGCGTCACAGGATGTCGACGACGTAAAGCGCACAGGCATGTCCCGGCTCGTGATAATGGCTCCGGTCGGCGCCGAGGTCTACGTCGATGACGAGCGAAAGGGCAGTGTCGGCCGCTCCGGCCGTGTGGTACTGAGCGACATCCCGCCTGGCCAGCACGTGATGCGGGTTTCCAAACAAGGAGAAAGGGACGACGAACGGCTCATTGAGATTCGGGAAGGTGCGGGTGAGCAGGTTATCCAGGCTCAACTGAAAACTATTCGGCAACACGGTAGTCAACCGACACCGTCGCAGGGAAGCCAAAGCAGCGGGATCCATTCAAGCGTGATGCCGGGCATCGTCGCCTGCACAGGCTGTCATTCCCGATTCGCTGAGGGCGTGAAATTTTGCGGCCGCTGCGGCGGGCGATCATTTGTGCTGGTCAGCGCGGGCGAAACCGGCGAATCGACAAGGATGTTTCCGTGCCCGCGTTGTTCCTCCCCGCTTCCCGAGAATTCAAGATACTGTGGCCGATGCGGTTTGAACATGGCGCCGAAGACGAGTTCATCGGGCGTATCAGGATCACCGACCCTACTGCCGCCGCAGGCCGAACGTGTTTGCCGGCGATGTGGTGGCGCCTTTCCACCTCATATTCGTTTTTGCGGGAAATGCGGACAGAGCATGACCTAGTTCTTGCCGCTGACAACTTTCGGACGATACGCTTATAATATCTGGGACTGAAATCGGGCACCCCGCTTCCGAGGAAATCACTAATGAAAATTTGTCCGACTTGCCGCAAGACGTACGAAGACGAAGGCCTTAACTTTTGTCTCGAAGACGGGTCTCTTTTGACTTTCGCTTCGCCTGATGCGGCCCCGACGATCGTGATGGAGCAGCCACGTCCGACGAATCCGACACGTCCGGTATGGGAGCCTCAGAATCCTCCTGCATACTCGATGCAGCCCAAGAAGAAATCGTCGAAAGCATGGGTTTGGGTAATAGCGATCTTTGGGGTCCTGATCCTTGTCTGCGGCGGCGGCTTCGTCGGTTTTTTCTTATACGTTGCGTCGGTTGCAAATTCGAATGTCGTGGCAAATAGAGGCACCAACAGCTCATCAACGACACCAAGGACGAACACGAACACCTTTACAAGCACCAACAGCAACTCGTCACCTCCCGAAGCCGACGATGCTGAGGAAATAGATCTTGCGGGCTGGGTTGAGGACCCGACAGTTTGGCTGGAGACGGAGTTCGAAGACGGCGAGTTCTTCATGACCTCTAAGCAGAAGGGATACTACTACGTGCTGGTTGCGAAAAATGACGATTTTTCGGATGCTGTTACAGCTCGCGTTACCGTGCGTAACGCCGAGGACAAGGACTCGGGCATGGGCTACGGCCTCGTCTTTAACAGTGAGACTACGCCGCTTACAAATAGTTTCGCTTTTCTCATCGATACAAAGCGGAAGAAGTACCGGGTTATTCGACATGAAAGCGAACAGGAGAAAACCATTACTGCGTGGACCATTTCGAACCTGATCAAAGGCGGCAACGAGCAAAACGTGCTTGAGGCTCACAGCCTGGGAGATAAGATCGAGTTGTACATAAACGGCCAGCGTGCAGCGATAATTACAAACAAACAGGGGCCGAAAGCCGGAGTTCCGGGGTTGTATGTAGGTGACGGAGCGAAGATCGGATTTAGAAAACTAGAGGTCGTAAAGTAACAGTGTTTTATGAAGCGATGTCTTAAGTGCGGCCAGACCTACAGCGACGAGACGCTGAATTTCTGTTTGAACGACGGTGAGCTTCTGATCAAGCAGACCGGATACGAGCCGCCGCCGACCCTCTTTGCGGATGACTCACCTCCGACCCTTGTGATGGATCAGCCGCGCGTCACAAATCCTATCGACTGGGCGCAGTCATCGCTCGGGCGTCCCGAATCAACGACGCTCGCGACCGCAAATCAGAACTACGGAATTTCCGGTTATAGCGGCTCGCGTGATCAGACCCTGTCCACGATCTCACTGGTTCTGGGAATCATTTCGGTCTTTCTGGTTTGCTGCTTCGGCGGGATCTATGCGGGCCTGCCGGCCGCTATTGTCGGATTCATCGCGATGAAAAACGTCGAACGCGAACCCGGCCGATACGGGGGCCGCGGAATGGCGATCGCCGGAATGATTTTGGGAATTGTGACGTTTCTGGCGTCGGTTTCCATCCTGCTCCTCCCGTAGTTGTCGTGAGATTCCCGATGACCCTATACTCTTAGCTAATGCGTGTAACGCTTCATGTGGTTGCAGGTCCCCAGACCGGACGCGACTTCACCTTCGACCAACACGACACTTTCATGATCGGGCGGAGTGAGGACGCGCAGTTTTGCCTGCCTCAGGACCGGTTCTTTTCGCGTCATCACTGCATACTCGAGATCGCTCCGCCGCAATGCTTCCTTCGCGATCTTGGTTCGACTAACGGTACGTTCGTCAACGGAATTCGGGTCGAGACCGCGCATCTAAAACATGGCGATCGAATTCAAGGTGGCGAAACTGTGCTTGAAGTCGAGGTCGCGGCGGATCAATCGGAATTCTTTGCCCAAATACCGGGCTCCGGTGAACGCACCGAGCCATCGATAATCACGGTCCCGTGTTTGAACTGCGGCGTGCCCGCCCAGGCCGAAGCCTCGCGCCCCGATGCAAAATTGTCATACGTCTGCGACGATTGCCGTGAAAAGCTTAGGAAGAATCCTCAGCCGATCCCGAATTATCAGATGCTTCGCGTCCTTGGACAGGGCGGAATGGGGAGTGTCATGCTTGCTCGGTCTGTTCCCGACGGTCGAGCTGTTGCGATAAAAACGCTTTTGCCCGAAGTCGCCGTCAGTGACCAATCACTGAAACGGTTCCTCCGCGAGATCGAGGTCTCGTCGTCGCTCCAGCATCCAAACATCGTCAGTTACATCGAGCACGGAACGCACAACGGTATCGTCTATCTTGTTACCGAATATGTGACCGGGATGGACGCGTCCAGACTTGCAAAGCATCGCGGCGGCAAGCTCAACTATAAGGAAGTGGTCAATATAATAGAGCAGACCCTGGCCGCGCTCGAGTTCGCTCACAAGAAGGGATTCGTGCATCGCGACATCAAAGAGCAGAACATACTGGTCGATGGAAACTATCCCACCTATCTCGCCAAGCTGACGGACTTTGGCCTCTCGAAAAGCTACAAGCAGACCGGAATGAGCGGCGTAACGATGGTCGGTGATGTCGCCGGCACGATCGCGTATATGCCGCCTGAACAGGTTCGAGACTTCAAAGAAGTTCGCCCACCGTCTGATATCTACGCGGTCGGCATGACGGCGTACAGTTTGCTCACCGGAGCCCATGCGCTCGACATCAGTCCGAAGGCGGGTATTTCAGAAACGGTAAAGGCTATTTTCGAGAAACCCATCATTCCGATCTCGAGCCGCGTTACCGACGTGCCATCGCGTGTTTCAACTGTTTTCGAAATGGCATTGGCGAAACAGGTTGATCGTCGATGGCGGACCGCCGGTGAGATGCGCGAAGCTCTCTTAAGCGCCGTTCAGGGAAGTTAGTTCCACACTAGTCATCAGTCTTGTTCACCTGAGGGGAATGTCGATCATCCACGATCGACGGAGGCCCCCACGGTCCGGCCTTCATCGAAAAAAAACTGCACATCGTTCTTACAGTGTCTTTGTGATCTTTGCGAGGGATCGGGGTTCATCCGGGTCGAGCCCTTTTGCTTCGGACAAATGAGCCGCGAAAAGCTGGGCCGGTACGATGAAGGGGATCGGAGAAAGAAACTCGTCGATCTCGCTGGATAGCCTAATGCTGCGAGTCGCCAGGCCGCCGACCTCATCGTCGTTCGTTATCGCAAGTGAATCCGCATTTAGTTCCTGGAGCCGTTTGAGAAGATCCACGCTGCTTTGCTTCGTGACGCCCGTCGGAGCAAAAAGTATGACGGGGAAGCGACGCTCGACAATTGCCAGCGGGCCATGAAAAAAATCGGCCGATGAAAATCTCTCCGCGACGACATAACATGTCTCCATCAGCTTGAGGGCGAGTTCATAGGAGTTGCCATAGTTCATGCCGCGTCCGACGACAACGCAATTCTCCATAAATATATAACGTTGAACTGTTTCTTTAACTTTTTCCTCAAGCTCAAGTGCATTCTGAGTGAAGGCGGGTATCTTGTGATAATCAAGCCGCTTATCTCCAATTGCATTGGCCAGCATGTAAAAATGAAGCATCTGGCCGGTATACGTCTTTGTGGCCGCGACGCTCTTCTCGCGGCCGGCGTGGATAAGCAAAGTTTCGTCTGCGATCTGGGCCATCGACGAGGCACCTTCGTTGGTGATGGCGATGGTGAATGCCCCAAATGATTTCGCCTTCTCAAGAACGTGATTGATATCAACACCCTCACCGGATTGCGATACTCCGATGACGACCGCCCGGTTCAGCCGAAGCTTTGCGTTATAGAGAGTGAAGACAGATGGAGCTGAAAGGGAGACGGGGATTCCGGTCGTTACCTCAAGAAGATATCGGCCGAATAGTGCTGCATTGTCAGAGCTCCCCCGCGCCACGAGGATTATCAGATCGATATCCTTTTGACGAAGAAAATCGCCCAACCTTACCATCTTCCCGCGTTCGGCTTCGATAGTACGCTCGAGAACCTGGGGCTGCTCGGCGATTTCCTGGAGCATTAAGGACATAAGTATTTCGAAGAAGAAAAGACGGCAAATGATAACATCTGCGGCCCGAGGCGAAAAATGAGCCAGGTTTAGGTGTCGGCGGCGTGACGTTTCTCAGAAATTCCAGTGAGGACGGAATTTATCAATCCTCCGAGTAATAGTGCGACGCCTGTTATGTACATCCAGAGCATCAGGATTATTACCGCTCCGAGTGAACCGTAAGCCTTATTGTAAGAATTGAAATACTGAAGATACAGACGAAACAGACCGCTAAAGATCATCCAGACGAGTATCGAGGTCACTGCACCAGGGCTGATCCAAACCCATCGGAACTTGTCGAAGCAGGGAACCCAGCTATACACGATCGCCGTCGTCAGGAGCATGACGATGACGATCGTGGCCCACTGGATGGTTACCAAAACCCACGGGGAGCTAGTCTCATAACCCAATCCGCCAAGTGTTACCCTTACCAGGAACAATCCGGCTGTAACACTGGCGAGCACGATCGCGAGGAGGACGATGAACAAGAACGTGAGAACTATCGACTGCAGTTTCGTCTTCCACCAGGCGCGTGATTCTTTTAATTGGTAAACGCGATTCAGTGCAGTGCGAATGCTGTCCACACCCGCCGAGGCTGACCAGAGAGTGACGAGCAACCCGAGCGTAAGCTTCCCGCTCGAACTCGTTTCAATTATTTCGTCCATCGTCGTATGGACCAACCGGTACGCGCTGCCGGGTATTATCTGGGCGAGGTATCGATATAGCTCATCCCGAAGTTGCTCCGTGGAATCGAGCACGAGACCGAACAGGCTTACGAGAAACAAGAGCAGCGGAAAGAAGGCGAACGAGAAATAGAATGCTACCTGAGCGGCGCTGTTCATTAAGTCCGTCTCAAAAAACTTATCGTATAGTTC
>JBBKXD010000108.1:0-5044 GCA_037969295.1 Pyrinomonadaceae bacterium
AACGAAGCTCTGGTGCGCCTGATCGAGTCGGGTCTTGAAACAAAAAGGGAGCCGACAAGCGACAAACCACTCGCGGGAAAGTCGGTCGCCCTCGTGTTTTTCAACCCGAGCTTGCGAACGCGGGCCTCAATGCAGGTCGGAATTTACGAACTCGGCGGCAATCCGGTCATCCTTGAGCCCGGCAGCACGTCATGGTCGCTCGAACATCGCGAAGGGGTGGTTATGGACGGTGATAAAACCGAGCACCTGAAAGAGTTCGTTCGAGTGCTGGAGAGATATGTTTCGGCGATCGGCGTAAGGACCTTTGCGGAGCTGAACGATTGGGAAACTGAGCGTACGGATCCGATCCTCAATACCTTCGCCGAGTACGCACGGGTTCCGATCATCAATCTCGAATCGGCAATGCATCATCCGTGTCAGGCAATGGCTGACATGATGACGATTCGCGAGAACCTTGGCATCCACAAAAAAAAGGTGCTACTGACTTGGGCATGGCACCCGAAGGCCCTGCCGATGGCTGTTCCAAATAGCTTTGCGCTTGCAGCTGCTCAGATGGGTCATGACCTGCGGATCGCGCATCCGAAGGGGTATGAGCTTGACGAGGAGCTCGTCGACAAGGTTCGATCCGAAGCCAAAGCGCAGGGCGGAAGCGTAGAGTTCACGGATGACATCCGTCAGGCGGTTGAGGGGATTGAAGTCGTTTACGCGAAGAGCTGGGGCGCCAGTCAATTTTACGGCAACGCGGCGGCCGACATCGAATATCGCGATCAATTCAGAAATGACTGGATAATCGATGAAAAGAAAATGGCGGCGACCAGCGACGCGATCTTTATGCACTGCCTTCCCGTCCGCCGAAACGTTATTGTCACCGATGGCGTGATCGATTCGGAACAATCGGTCGTCATCGACGAGGCGGAAAACCGCTTGCACATCCAGAAGGCGATAATGTCGGAGCTGATCAAATGAACATTGACACACTCGATCTTCTTCGCGAAGCACTTCCCTACATCCAGCGATTCAAGGGAAAGACGTTCGTCATAAAGTTTTCGGGAAAAGTGACCGAAGATAAGGCGAACCTATTTTCTCTGGCGGAAGAGCTTGCGCTGTTGCACCAGGTCGGAATACGCATCTGCGTTATCCACGGTGGCGGGAAACAGCTCACCGAGCTGGCGCAAAAGTTGGGCGTCGTGCAAACCGTTATCGGGGGGCGACGGGTTACGGACGACGACACGCTCGAACTCGCGAAAATGATCTTTCGCGGGAAGATCAATACGGAGATACTCGCCGCTCTCCGACATCGCGGAATCGATGCAGTGGGATTGTCGGGGATCGACGGCGGTGTCGTAAAGGCCGTGCGTCGCCCTCCGACTGACGTTCTCAACCGGAGTACAGGTGAAACCGAATCTGTGGATTTCGGGCACGTGGGTGACATCGTGGAGATCGATACGCGGCTGATAAACTTGCTCCTGGAAAGTGACTATTTGCCCGTGATCTCGTCACTCGGCGCGGACGACGACGGCAAGATCTACAACATAAACGCCGACACGATCGCATCGGAGATCGCGGTCGGACTTGGAGCCGAGAAGCTCATTCTGTTGTCCGATGTAAATGGCATTTATCTGGACGCGAAGGACGAATCGACGAAGATAGACCGTTTGTCGACAAAAGATGCCCGGCAATTGATCAATGAAGGGAAGGCGACCGGAGGTATGATCCCTAAGCTTGAAAGCCTGATCTCGCTTTTGGATCGTGGAGTCGCCTCGGCACACGTCATCGGCGGTACGGACAGGAATGGACTACTGTCGGAAGTTTTTACTGACCAGGGTACGGGGACAATGCTGATCCCCGGGGAATGATGAGTGGTGAATAGTGAATGGTGAATGGTGAATGGTGAATGGTGAATGGTGAATGATCTAACTCACTTCTTCTTCATTCACCACTCACCATTCACCATCAATTAAAGGTGGTGCTGAGAGCGGGACTCGAACCCGCACGGATTACTCCACACGCCCCTCAAACGTGCGCGGCTACCAATTACGCCACCTCAGCAATAATTCAAAAATCGAAAGAACTATTTGTTGACCGGAGGATTTGTATTCGCCGCCGGTGCCGAATTTGTCGCTGCGTTGACATCGGCCTGGAACGAATTCGTCGCGGGCGTTTCGATCAGAGCACCGTCATTGCCGTCGGTCGCGATATTCGTATTAGCAGGCTCAGTCTGCTGATCCACGGCCTGTTCTTCAGCGGGAGTGTCCGCCCCGCTCAAAACGGAAATGTTTCCGGTAAGCGCCGGCATCGAGATCAGGAGCGCCGTGAGCATGAACACGATCGCAGCAGCGATCGTCAATTTTGAAAGCACCGAAGCAGTTCCCCTCGGGCCGAATGAGGCGCTCGACACATTGCTCGTGAACAACGCACCCGCATCCGTCTTACCGGGCTGCAACAAAACAGCCCCAACTAATACGATGCACGCGACAAAAAATATTGTATATAAAACGTATTCCAATTTCTGACCTACCTATAATTCACAATCTTTTCGAAGCTCGTTGCTTCGAGGCTAGCTCCGCCGACCAGAGCACCGTCGACATCTTCCTGCGACATCAATTCGCCGATATTGTCGGGCTTGACCGAACCTCCGTATAAGATCCGCATTCCATCCGCGACTTGCTTTCCGTGGGTCTCAACTATGGTCCGGCGGATGACCGCATGCATTTCTTGAGCCTGTTCCGGCGTCGCGGTTTTACCCGTTCCGATCGCCCAAACAGGCTCGTAAGCGATAATGATACGTTCCGTGTCTGCGACTGTCAAACCATCCAACCCTTTGATTAACTGGCTTTGGACGACGCTCTCCGCTTTTGCCGATTCCCTTTCGGTAAGCGTTTCGCCGACACAAACAATCGCGATCAGTCCAGCCTGAATGGCGGACTTCACCTTCGAGTTTACTGTCGCATCGGTCTCGCCGTATAGCTGTCGTCGCTCTGAATGACCGACGATCACGTGTGAGCATCCGGCATCTTTGACCATGTCGGCCGCGACTTCGCCGGTATGGGCCCCGTGTTTCGGTTCGGCCGCGCAATCCTGAGCAGCGACATTAATATTCGAGCCTTCCAGCCGGTCGGCGACCGTCTTTAGCGCCGTAAAAACAGGGGCAATGACAACCTCGCAGTGATTTGCATTGGCGACCAGCGGCTTCAAGGCGAGCGCGGTATCGACCGCTTCGCCGAGCAGCTTGTACATTTTCCAGTTACCGGCAATTACGGGTTTTCTCATCTATTTGTCGTCAAGGGCGTCAACACCCGGAAGCACGTCTCCGGCAAGAAACTCGAGGGTCGCTCCACCGCCGGTTGATATATGCGAGATCTTTTTATCCAAGCCTGCCTGATTGAGTGCCGAGACCGAATCGCCGCCGCCGACTATCGATGTCGCGCCTTTTTCCGTCGCTTCGGCAACGGCTTTTGCGATCGCGACGGTGCCTTCGTCAAAGGGTTTTTCCTCAAACATTCCCATCGGTCCGTTCCATACGATCGTCTTTGCTCCGTTCAGAGCATTGCGAAATATCCCAATGGTTTCAACGCCAATGTCGAGACCGACGAGCCCGGCATTTGTAAATGCTACAGGGATGGTCTTACGCGAGTTCAGCGGATCGTACGAATCAACGACCTGGTGATCGGTCGGCAAGATGAGCTCGACACCCGCGTCGTTCGCCATCTTCTCTATCTCGAGTGCTTGGGGCATCATTTCATCTTCGACGAGCGACTTACCGATGGTAAATCCCTGAGCCTTGAAGAACGTATAAGCCATCGCACCGCCGATCAAAAGTTTATCGACCTTGCGCTCGATCAGAGATTGGATGACCGGAATTTTATCAGAAACTTTAGCCCCGCCGAGGATCGCGACGAACGGCCGCTCAGGGCTATTCAAAGCCTTGCCTAAGAACTCGAGCTCTTTTTCCATCAACAGACCGGCGACGCAAACATCTACATGATGCGTGATGCCTTCAGTAGACGCATGCGCACGATGTGCTGTTCCGAACGCATCGTTGACATAAACATCGCAGAGCGACGCGAGTTGTTTCGCAAATTCAGGATCGTTCTTCTCTTCTTCTGCGTGCAAACGAAGATTTTCGAGAAGCAGCACCTGACCCAGCGACAAACGATCTACGGCCTCAATGACCGCCGGGCCGACACAATCGTCGACGAAAAATACGCGATCGTTCTTGCTCTCGGCCTTTCCCACTGCAGTGCCTTCGCCCACGATCACCGCATCCTCAGTTAAGTTTCCAGACACCTCCTGAAGTTGGGGAAGTGTACGCAAATATGCATAGACAGGACGCAAAGAATACTTACTTTCGTCATAGGGCATCCCCTTCTCTTCCGCCTTTTTCTTGTCTTTCAGAGGACGGCCAAGATGCGATGCGAGAATGATCTTCGCGCCTTTCAAGATCGCATATTCGATCGTCGGCAGGGCGCCGCGAATGCGCGTATCGTCCTTGATGTTTCCGTCCTTGATCGGGACGTTAAAGTCGACGCGAATGAAAACGCGCTTGCCTGCAATGTCGATGTCCTTAATTGATTTCTTGTTCATGAGGGGAAGCAGGTTATTTCGTTTCCTTCCACACTTTCAGATATGATGCTGATTTCCTGTTCTTAAGATTCTTCCGACCCGGTCCGAACTCTTCACAATTTGTTACTTCGCCGTCCGAGGTCGGTTCATCCGAGCAGACCGCCGCGCGGTAGCCGTCCTTTACAGTGATCGACGAGGCCTGGTCATTACCGATTTTGCGCAATTGGCCACGGCTCGCAAAGAACGTTCCAACGTCAAATCCCTGCATCTTGCCAGTTTGAGATTGGTCTTCGTAAAGGATGACCGGCATCTTCTCATCGTTCACGGCATCATCGGCGAGATCGGATACCTCGATGAACGAAACGCTGTTGGCAAAGCGTAGGTTATGCCTACCTTCCTCGTGGATCTCACAATCCCCCGACCCTCGAAAGTTCAAACCTTCTTCCGAGCAGAAACGTGCCCGAAAACCCTTTGCGACGAT
>JBBKXD010000109.1:0-14858 GCA_037969295.1 Pyrinomonadaceae bacterium
AATAGTGAAGTATGTCGAACAAAACTATAGCGAAATTCGGTGGCCTTGTCATTTTACTCATTGGTGCGTGCGCTTTCTTTTACTCTTGTTCACATGCTTCATCGACGGGCCATTATGTGACGAATTCGGCCGGGTTTTCGTCCGACTTCGAAAAACCGATCACGGTAGGCCGGATCGAGTCCGCCGATGTAACTGAAAGCAGCGGCCTCGCCGCTTCGCTGTGTCAGTCCGACGTTTTCTGGACGCACAACGATTCGGGCGATGACGCATTCATCTTCGCAATGACCTCCACTGGAAAGCATCTGGGCGCATGGCGGGTGACGGACGCGCGCAATGTCGATTGGGAAGATATAGCCGAATATAAGGCTCCGGATGGAACCTGCTATCTGTACATTGGCGACATCGGGAATAATAAGCTCGAACGCCCCGAGCTAAAAGTTTATCGTCTTAAGGAGCCGTTGGTCTCAGATTCCACGGCCGATTCGAACAGAAAAAGACCGCTTCAGACCGAACCGGCCGAAGCCGCTACTTTCAAATACCCTGACACGCCACACAACGCCGAAACGCTGATCGTCGTTCCTCAGTCGGGTGACGTTTATGTTCTGACAAAGCGGCTCGACGGACCGTCCCTGATATTCAGGTTTCAGCCGCAGTTTGGCGCGGCCCCGCCTAAGATCGCGGAAAAGGTTGGTGAGATCTCGTTGCCCGCCGTACCAAACGGACTTCTAACCGGTGGTTCGATATCTCAGGATGGAAGGCACGTTATCCTCTGCGATTACTCGACCGGCTACGAACTTGATCTGCCGAGGGGATCCGCTTTCGACGAGATATGGAAGTCGAAACCGATTCTGGTGGATCTCGGCGATCGGAAGCAGGGCGAGGCTGTGACATTCAGTCCGGATAGGAAAGCGATCCTCGCGACGAGTGAAAAGAAGAATGCCCAGATCTTTGAAGTAAAGATAAAATGACGCGGCTACCGCTTTGTTCGATATACGTAAGAAACGCTCGTTCGTAGAATTCTTTCCGGAGTAGCTTATCGACAACGTTAATTGGAGTGTTTATTCGCATCCAGCGTCGCGTCAACTTCATCAAGAGAGTCTGTCGGTTTTGATACTTCTCATTAAAAATAAAAAGGCCGACGCTGTTTTCAGAAAGCATCGGCCGAAGTTTCGAATGGAATTGGTGATTACTGAATGATAGTGAACTTGCCTTTCAGCTTGTCGTCTTTGAGAATCTGACCGCTGACACGGTCCCTGATCACCACATTGAGCTCGTAATCGCCCACCGTCATTAGGTCCGTGGGAAGCAGACGGGCCAGCGTCAGACGCTGTCCGGAATCGCTCAAACCGCTCCAATCTTCCGCCTGTCGAAGCACTTCTTTTCCGCCCTTCGTCAAAACGTACTCGACATCTACGGCGGGGCGAAGTGTCGTTTGATCGATGCCGGCGTTGTAAACCTGCAGATAAATGCCGACCTCCTGACCTTTCTTGTAGGTGCCCGAGAGATTCGGTATAACCTTCGCGTTGCCGATAACAAACTGTCCACCGATGTCGGATTCCGTCGTGCTGCGGAGCTTGGATGCAAGGATCATAGACGATGTCGAAAGCTTCTTCTCGTCGTATCGCGGTACGGTGAAGCCCAAGTTCACAAAGCCGCGATTTCCGGTTGTGACATCACGGACAACGACGTCCACTTTGTAAGTTCCGGGGGTCAATGCAACTGCTTTTTGGTAAACGGACTTTTTGTCGCGCAGATCGGCGAGCTCGACGGATGTCGCGCTCGTAGTAACCGAATCTTCAAAGATACCCGAACGTTTACCCGAAACCGCTGTGATGCGACCGAAAATGTTGAGCTTTGCCTGCTGGAGACCGCCGACATCCTTGAACGACACTTCTTTATTGTCCGTCTGCACGGTAAACGTCGCGATCACCTGAGTGTCCGACTGACGGAAGAAATCGACGCGAAGGTCGAATTCGAGAGGATTGTTATCAAGGATGCCCGAGTCGCCGCCCGCCACTCCGGCGAGGTCGCTAAACTTAACTTGCGGCGGACGCTGAAGATTTGTAATTATCTCCATCCGTCGAAAAGGCGTATCCTGCTCGCGCTGATATCCTCCCTGATTGATTCCTGAGATCCTATCGCCCTTTTCCGACAGACCGAGTTGTTCCGCTGTCGTCAAACCACCTCCCGGAACTGTCTTGAGAGCGTCTTTTTCATGGGCGTCTCGCGCAAGGCGATACTCGCCTGTGCTGGTCGGATCGACAAATTCAATTTCAATTCCGTCGCCGACGTTATCAAGATGACGATACCACCATATTTCGAAGGGATATGTAGTGGTCGATCCGCCGCCCTCCCAGCTGGGCCGATCGTAAGCACCGCCCGTCGGATGGGTCTCGATCGAATCAGGTTTTCCCCACGCAATATAGATGCGGCCCCGATCCGTCTTCCATCCCGGTATGCCCGACGAAAAGTGCTCGTTCGCATAAGCGATCCGCTCGTAGTATTGCTCGCGGTATTCGTTCTCTTCCGTATCCGGATTCGGGTCGCGGCGGCGCCAGAAGTTCTCGATAAAATTCTCGCGCTCTTCGTCCGTTACAAGCGCCTGAAACGCACGACGTTCATCTTTCGTGATGATGTAGGACACGTCCGTATTGAGCCAACGCTTGTAAGCGTCCTTTAGCTCCGGTTTTACGTTCCGCGGGTTCGTCGTCGGATCTTCACTCGGCTTATCCTTCTTGTCTTTACCTGATTGGGCGAAACTTGAAACCGTTCCTAAACCAAGTACTAGAAGTGTCAGTGCAAAATTTCGAGCAAATTTTACTTTTGACATAAATATAAAACTCCTTAACTTCCAAGGCCGCGATTGTATGGCGGAAAACTGAAATAGATTTTAACCTTAAAGATTTTAGACAGATATCCTTAATTGTTCAAGATGCGGATCGGGATGAATCAGGTTGCATCTAGCCCTTTGGAAGGTACCTCAGGCTGCCGCTTCCTCCCAAAAAACCACGCGATGAACACCGAAACAACGTACAGCACCATCATCGGAGCGGCGAAGAGCATCATGTTCGGGATATCGCCGGTTGGCGATACTACCGCCGCAACGATGAGGATTACGACGATTGCGATCTTCCACGACCGTACCAGCATACCGGCGGATATGAGGCCTATTCGCGAGAGCACGTAGGTTATCGCCGGCATCTGAAAGATCAATCCCATCGCGAGCATGATCAACGTTATGAAATCAAAATAGTCGGTCGCTCGGAGCATCAGGCGAAAATTCTCGCCGAGCCCGAGCAGATACCTGACCGCCGGCGGAAACAGTATGTAATAAGCGAACGCGGCTCCAAGGACGAACGAGATAGACGACAAAAGTACGAAAGGCGTGACATAGGCTCGCTCATGCTTATAGAGCGCCGGCGAGATAAAGCCCCAAACCTGCAGCAATAACAGCGGGACAGAGAGAGCGATTGCAGCGTACAGCGAAACCGTGACTAAGAGCGTAAAGGGCTCGGGCGCGGTTGTGACGATCAGTCGTTCCTCAGCCGTCGGTTCCGTCCGAGCATCGACGGATAGATCGACCGGAAGCCGGATTCCGGGCGGGATAACGGAGTTGATGGTATATATCCGCTCGGTCGTGAAAAGCCCAACCGCTCCGTCTACGTCTCTTGAGACAACCGCATCGACCGACGTTCCGGGTTGCACAACACTCGTTCCGACCTTTGTCGCCTGGTCGAAAACGAATCGCCCGTGATCACCTTCGATCAGGCTGGAGAGCGGTAGTATCTTCTCATCCCCGGTGACGCCCTTGACCGGAAGATCGACACGCTCGGCTTCGGAAAGCGCCTGGCGGATCGGAACTTCCAAGAAGCTATAGATCCTGTCGGATACAAACCAGCAGAAAACAAACGCGACAACGACGATAATGACCGAATTAACAAGTCGCTTGCGGAGTTCGTCGAGATGCTCGAGGAACGACATCTGACCGCCGCGTTGTTCAAGTTCGCTGTTTTCCAACTCGTGCATTGCTTGAGAAGCGGGCCTTTTTACAGCCAGTTTTTCTTATCGGAGATGTCGCCGACGGGGTCCTCGACCGGTGTGTTGGTCTCGTGTTTTTCTGGGGATGTGTTGAACATATCAGGCTGAACGGGCCTGATCTCCGGCTTTGCGATCACATTCGAATCACGGTCCCCGATGGGACTCGAGCGGGGTACCGGCGGCGTTCCGCTCGTCGGTAACTCACCGGATCGCAACGCCTCAGCCTCATCCTCGAAGTTTACTTCGCGCTGCCAAGTCGATTTGAATTCGTTGGTTGTATCGCGAAAGTCGGCCATTGTCTTACCGATCGTTTTCGCGATCTGCGGCAGCTTTCGGGGGCCGAGAAAGATCAGGGCGATGATCCCGATGAGAATCAACTCTGAGGTTCCAATAGATTCGAGTATGAATAAAAACACTTTAATTTAACGAATATCGATCAGATGCTCGCGCCTGTCGGTTACTCGGCCGATTACTTTTGCGCGCGGAACTTTTTCTAAAAACTCAGCGATGTTTTCCGTCGGAAGACTTATCAAAAGGCCGCCGGCGGTTTGCGGATCGTATAACGCGCTCTGCATTTCGCCGGACACTCCATCAGACATGAGAACCGCGTCGCCGACATATTCTCGATTGTTCTTATCGCCGCGCGTCAACATTCCTTGCCCGATCAATTCCAGAACATCGGGAAGGAGCGGCACCGCGCCCGACTCCAGCTCGAGCGTCACATTGCTTGCCTTCGCCATCTCGTAAGCGTGGCCGATCAGGCCAAAGCCGGTTATATCTGTGCATGCACTCGCTTTCAATTCCTGCATTACCTTCGACGCTTTCGCGGCACTAGTTGTCATTACTTTCGTCACCGCCGCGATCGTCTCTGGTTTCGCCTTTCCGTTTTTCACAGCGGTGTTGATGGCGCCGGTACCGATCGACTTGGTGAGTACAAGGGTGTCGCCCGGTCTTGCACCGCTGTTCGTTATCACGCGATCAGGATTTATGATCCCTGTCACGGCGTATCCAAACTTCATTTCCTGATCGTCAACTGAATGGCCGCCTATTACTATAACGTTCTCGTCATTCATCGCGCTCTGGCCGCCGGCAAGTATTTCACCCAGAATATCCCAATCACCTTTTTGTGGGTAACATACTATAGATAAAGCAGTTAGGGGTATCCCACCCATCGCATATACATCGTTTAACGAATTGACCGCTGCCACCTGACCGTAAACGAAAGGATCGTCGGAAACGGGTGTGAAAAAGTCGACAGTCTGAACTAGCGCGAGTTCGTCCGAAAGGCGAAAGACACCCGCATCGTCAGCCGTATCGAAGCCGACAATGACGTTTTCGCGTGATTGGACAGGTAGCCTGCTCAAAACTTGAGCGAGGTCGCGCGGGGCGAGTTTGGCCACTCAACCGGAGCACGAAACCATTTCAGTTAGTCGCTTCATTTCCACCTCCTATTCGATAATTGTCTGGTATATCCGATCGAGATCTTCCTGGTTGTAGTATTCGATCTCGAGTCGGCCTCCCAACCCCTTTGTGTTCGGAACGATGCTAACGTTCGTCCCTAAACGCCTCCGAAGCTTGGTCTCCGCCGCGGCGAAGTTTGGGTCCTTTGATACGCCAACATTTTTTACGATGATACTTTTGTTGCGATGAACTCCCGAATTTTTTACGGCCCGCTCCGTCTCACGAACCGACAGCGATTTTTCGATCACCGAGCGGGCTATCCGCCGTTGGAGAATGACATCGTCGGTTAATAAAAGCGCTCGGCCATGCCCCGCGGAGAGTTTTCCGTCTTCGATCAGCGCCTGGATGTCGTCGGGAAGTTTCAAAAGCCGTAACAAGGTGGCTATTAAAGTCCGGTCTTTTCCCACGCTAGCACTCAGGGCTTCCTGTGTAAACCCCATATTATCAATAAGTTTCCGATAGGCGTTGGCTTCTTCGATAGGGTTCAGCTCTTGCCGCTGGATATTCTCAATGAGAGCTAACTCCAAAAGCTTATCATCGGAAACATCCCGCACGGCGACAGGAATTTTTCGTAACCCGGCCCGTTGAGCAGCACGCCAGCGACGCTCTCCAGCGACTATCTCATAAGTCTCGTTGCGACGACGCACAACGATGGGTTGGACGATGCCGTTCGCGGCGATCGACTGTGCCAGTTCGTCGAGCGCCGATTCCGTAAAGCGTGTTCGTGGTTGTTCAGGATTCGGCCGTATTAGATCGATGTCAATTTCATTAACAACAGTGTCGGTTGCCGGCGATGTAAGGGTGTCATCCCCTAACAGCGCGCTCAATCCACGCCCTAAAGCTTGTCTAGCCATGATTTAGTATCTCCTTAGCAAGTTGTGAATAGCTTTCCGCTCCCCGAGATCGTGGATCGTACAGCACGATGGGCTTACCGAAACTGGGAGCTTCAGCGAGTCGCACGTTCCGTGGTATGACCGTCTTAAAGACCTGTGGTCCGTAGAAGTCCCGCAAATCTTTGGCGACAGCCCCGGACAGATTGGTGCGTTCGTCATACATCGTAAGCAGCAAGCCTTCAATTGCAAGTGACGGGTTTAGCTCGCGTTTTAGCCGAGCCAATGTTTCGAACAGCTCCGTCACTCCTTCAAGAGCAAAGTACTCACACTGGATCGGGACCAAAAGCGAGTCTGCGGCTGTAAGTCCATTGATTGTAAGAATTCCGAGGCTTGGTGGGCAATCTATAATGATAAAATGAAAGTAGTCCCGAACCGGGTCAAGGAGGCCTTTAAGGATCGCTGCCTTGTTTTCGGCGTCGGCGAATTCTATTTCCACGCCCGCGAGATTTTTATTCGACGGAACGACCCAAAACGATTCGATCTCGGTAGGTACGACGACGTCCCTCACCGAGTCGCCGGAAATCATGGTTTCGTAGAGCGACTTTCGACCAGGGGATCGAGCAATCCCCGAGCCCGAGGTTGCATTTCCCTGCGGATCCGCATCGATCAACAACACCTTTTTCCCTGCCAATGCCAGGCTTGCAGACAAATTAATGGCAGTTGTCGTCTTTCCAACGCCCCCTTTTTGATTAGCGATGGCGATTATTTTCCCCATTTTCTTTGTTATCGGCAAAACTAAGGTAGCACACAGGGCGACGTGAAGCTAAAGATTAAGGTCCGGTCGACGCTGGCGGTCTCCGCAGATTGTGGAACGTTCCACGATTCTAGTTTTTGTTTGAGCTTTGAGCAGTTAAATGGACCAATACAGTGGAAATTGCCGTCGGTGTCAGCCCCGAAACCCGCCGAACCTGCGCGAAGCTGTGCGGTCTTGCGCGTTCCAATCTCTCAACCATTTCGTTCGACAGACCGCCCACGTGGCTGAACTGGAAGTTCTCCGGTACTTTTAGATTGTCGTGATGATTCGAGCGTTCGGTCGCAAGGTCCTGTTTTTCTATATATCCCTTGTAGAGCGAATCGGCTAAAGCGGTTTCAAGCTCGGTTATTCGGATTTCGTTACGCGTCTCGGGCGGCAAAAGCCCATATACAACCTCATGGCTGACGCCTCGACGACTAGATATTTGAGAAAGTGTAATCGAGTCTCCGAGGTCACTTCCCAGCATTTGCGAAAGGCCTGCGTATTCGACCGACGATCTCTTATACCGGGTGTGATCCAAAACATTCCGCAGCCGAGCAATCCGATCCCTCTTCTGGCTAAATCGATTCCAATCCACATCCGTCAAAAGTCCGATTTCCCGTCCGTGTGGGCTCAACCTTTCGTCGGCATTATCGTGTCGAAGCTTCAATCTTGCCTCCGCCCTCGACGTAAACAATCTATATGGTTCGTCTACTCCGTGTCTGATCAAATCATCGGTCAGAACGCCTATATAAGCCTCTTGACGGTTCAAAACAAAGGACTTACGGCCTTGAACCGCAAAAGCTGCATTGATACCCGCCATTAAACCTTGACATGCGGCCTCCTCGTAACCGGTCGTCCCGTTGATCTGCCCGGCTAAAAAAAGTCCGCCTAGACGCGATGATTCCATAGTCGGCCGAAGCTCACGAGGATCGACAAAATCATATTCGATCGCGTAACCCGGCCTGACGATTTGAACCTGCTCAAAACCCGGGATCATCTGCAGCAATTCGAGTTGTAATTGGGACGGCAAAGAGGTCGAGAACCCGTTCAAATAAACTTCATTCGTATTCAGGCCTTCCGGCTCGAGAAAAAGTTGATGCCGATCCTTTTCAGCGAACTTAACAACTTTGTCCTCTATGGACGGACAGTACCGGGGCCCCACGCCCTTGATCTTTCCCGAGTATAAGGGCGACTGATGCAAGTTCGAGCGGATCGCATTATGTACTTTGTCGCTTGTATATCCAATGAAACATTGGACTTGCGGTTGTTCGATCTTCTCCGTCGCAAACGAGAACGGAACGGGTCGCTCATCCGGCGGCTGCGGTTGGAACGCCTCCCAGTCGATCGTCCTGCCATCAAGTCTCGGCGGAGTTCCTGTTTTAAGCCGGCCGACCGGAAATCCTTGATTTCTTAGCGACGCCGCGAGCTCGGTCGACGCGGGTTCACCCGCGCGGCCAGCAGAGTAGGTGCGGCGGCCTGTGTGAATGGTGCCGTTCAAGAACGTGCCGGTGGCAACAACGACCGCCTTCGCCCCAAGACGACGAAGATCCTGCAGCTCAACGCCGATAACTCTTGTATTCTCAACAATTAACTCGGTTACCACACCCTGCCGCAAGTAAAGGTTTGGCGTCGCTTCCAGTACCCGACGCATTTCGATCCGGTAAAGACTCCGGTCCGCCTGTGCCCGTGGCGACTGGACCGCTGGGCCTCGCGATCTGTTCAAAAGTCGAAACTGGATTCCGGTCCGGTCGATGATCCGGCCCATTATTCCTCCGAGCGCATCGATCTCACGAACTACATGACCTTTGGCAATTCCACCAACCGCCGGATTGCAGGACATCTGGCCGATCAAGTCGAGGTTGATCGTCACCAATGCCGTTTTGGCGCCCAGGCGCGCGGCGGCTGATGCGGCCTCACACCCGGCATGGCCCGCTCCGATCACCAACACATCAAAACTTTCGTCGAACATATCAACCCGCGAAAGTCTTAGATTGTAATAGAGTCAAAAAGATTTGCCAATGAAGCGTTCGAAGACAATATTCTACTTGCCGATGCAAAAAGTTGAGAAGATTCTTGCCAGCACGTCCTCAGTAGTCGTTTCGCCGGTAATCTCGCCAAGAAAACGAAGCGCATTGTGAAGACCGACCAGCACGATTTCCTCACTCGACTTTTCTTGAAGCAGCTCGATCGAACTGAGAATCTCGTCTCGCGAGCGGACGAGCAGATCATAGTGCCGGGCGTCCGAAACCAAAAATCCACTTTCGTTACTTTCGTTAGGTGAGAACGGCTCCACGATCGCCTTGCGCAAAGACTCGATCCCGGCGCCCGTTTTTGCAGAAACTGATATATGCGCCGCTGCACCCGAGGAAATTTCATCTCTTAGCTCGTCTGCAAAGCGTCGGAAGACGGCCGGGGTTACTTTGTCGATCTTGTTAAGCACGACAAGATGTGGGCTTGCCTCGACGCTTCGCAAGATCTGCAAATCGTCGTCGCTTCTTTTCTCCGACACATCGACCATCGCGATAACCAGATCGACATCCGCCATCGTGCGCCGTGAGCGCTCTACTCCGATCTTCTCAACCGTATCATTCGTGTCGCGCAAACCGGCGGTGTCGATAAGTGAGATGGGAATATTCTCAATCGTAAATTTCTCGTGAATTTGATCGCGGGTCGTTCCTGCAATTTCGGTAACAATGGCCCGGTCACTACCTAGTAACGTGTTGAAGAGACTCGACTTGCCAACGTTTGGCCGGCCAACTATTGCGACGCGAATGCCTTCTCTAATAAGATTCCCGGCCCTAAATGTCGCCGCAATCTTTGCAATCTCGTGAACGATCGCGTCGAGCTTCGATCGCACGTTTTGAATCTGAATTTCCGGCAGGTCGTCTTCGACAAATTCAAGCGCGGATTCCAGGACTACGATCACACCCACCAGATCGTCTTTGATCGGCTGTAGTTGGTGTGAGAATTCGCCCCGCATTTGTCGAGCGGCTTGACGCGCGGCGGCGGTCGTTTGAGCGTCGATAAGATCCCGTATCGCCTCCGCTTCCGTCAGATCTATTCGCCCGTTTGCTAAACTGCGGAGGCTGAACTCACCCGCGTCGGCCATCCGAGCACCGCGATGCAGGCAGACGTCGAGGACGAGTCTTAAAAGGATCGGCGAACCGTGACAGCTAATTTCGACAACGTCGTCCCCGGTGAATGAGTGGGGAGCCTGAAAGTAAGTTACGAGAGACCGGTCGATCACCTGCGACCCTGACTCATCATAAATATGCTTTAAATGCGCCGTACGCGGCTCGGGCGCGAACGCATCGTCGCGGACAAGGCTTCGCGCGATTCGCAGTGAGTCGGGTCCGCTCAGACGGATGACGCCGATACCGCTTCGGCCGATGGGTGTCGCAAGTGCGACGATCGTATCCACAGATACATTTCACCATAGAGAAACAAAAAGAGCACAGAATCAACTCCGTGCTCTTTAAGGAATCGTGTGTCCGCCTGCCTATTTCAGTCGTACCTGCAAGCGACGGTCGCGACCTTCGCCGACTGATTCAGTTATCAAATCTTCTTCAGGCTGCAGCGACATGTGAATTATGCGCCGCTCGGTAGAGTTCAAAACTCCGAAAGTAAACGGGACTCCGTTCTTGCGAACATGACCGGCAGCAAACTTGGCCATCGCGTGAAGCTCGGCTTTTCGTGTCTGACGAAATCCTTCGGCGTCGACTACGAAGCGGTGTTGTCGGTCGAGGCTGCGACCCATGATTTGAAACAACAAAACCTCTAACGCATCCAGTAGCTCTCCGTTCTCCGCGAGCGCAAGACTCGAGTCCGCTCCGCTAAGATTCAAGAGGCAGCCTTCGTCCGTCCACTGGGACGCGACTTCAAGATCGAGGCCGATCCCGGCGATGACCTCGGACAGGAATTTTTCAGCGCTTTCACACGTTTCGTTCATAACTCGCGGACCGCAGCGTCACCCCCTCCGTTAAGAAGTGCTTAGCTTTGGTTTTCCTTTCACCTTTTTCGCGCCTCTTGGCACGGTATCGACGATTTCGGCAGCGGGTGGATCGTTCTTTTTATTCAGCCGATTGATCAACATTTGCTGGCCAAAGCTCACGACGTTTCCGAAGAGCCAGTAAATAAGCAAACCCGATGGAGCCGTCCACATCACCCAAAGCATCATCACCGGCATCAGATACGTCATCATCTTTTGCTGCGTCTGCTGCTCGGCCGACATCGCCGGCCCGGTGGGCGTGAACTTCATCGCAAGAACCATCGAGAAGGCGAACCCGAACTCCAGAAGATGCAGCGGATCTGCCGCCGACAGATCAGGGAGCCACAAAAAGGTCGCCTGACGTGCGTCGAGCGAAACCGTGATGGCGGTGTAAAAGGCGATCAGCAGCGGGAACTGCAGCAGCATCGGAAGGCACCCGCCGATCGGGAGTGCGTCCTTCGTCATCTTTAGCTGATCCATCTGGAGCTGCCGCATCCGCGGATCGTCGGCAGGTAAGCCTTTCTTTTGCAGGTCCTTTATCTGGTCCTGAATCGCCTTCATCTTCGGCGCATTGCCCGCGGCCTTTTTGAAAGATTTCGACTGAGACCATCTCAACGGAAACAAGAGCGAATAGAAAAGGAACGTGAAAACGATGATCGCCACGCCGTAATTAGCCGTGATGCCGTTAAAGAAATCCAACGCGTACAGGATCGGGATCGACAGCGGCTGTGTTAGCCATCTCAGCCACCAATAGTTACTAAAGTTGATCAGGTTGACGAGCGAAACCGGCCGGCCGTCGCCCGCCTTTAGCGACTCGCTAAGCTGGTTCAGAAGAAAGTAATCTTTCGATCCCGTGTAAATTTGGGTGACCGATCCATCGGCCGCGATCGGCATATAAGCCGTCACCAAGTGACGCGTCTCAGTTGTCTTCGGGCTGCGAATGGCCCAGCGAAAAATATTTTCGTAAACCGGTTCAATTGGAACGTCGTATTTCGAGGCGTGGTACTCAACCGATGAAACCGGCGCCGACGGGATCGCCGCCATCGCGAAGTACGCATCGCTCATTCCAACCCAGTCGATCGTGCCATTGTCGCTTAGCGTCGACTGTCCATTCGCGTCAAAAGTAAACGAATACCCGCCCTGGTGTCGCTTGATATCACCGTCTACGGCAAGGACCGCTTCAGACTCGGTGTGATAGAAACTGTGATAGTTGATCGCGTGATCACCGATGCTCGCGCCAATCGCGAGCTTGGTGTCGGGAACCTGCTGACCGTTTTGTTTCAAGTCGATCGACAGGTCAGCAATGTAACTGTCGCCACGAAAAACGAAAGTCTTACGGGCCTCTAAACCGTTCTCGCCGACAAGAGTAAATTCAATTCTTTTCTCTTCGCCGTCCGCGAGCAAAACTGTCTCTTCAGGCGCCGATACCTGATAGTTTCGTTCGTTTAAAAGATTGGTTACATTCGGGTCCGCGGTCGAAAGCCGGAATGGCAGCTCACGCGGATTCTGGTCAAGCGCTCTCTGCGAGATCAGCTGTAAGGGTTTTTTCTCTGAGCTTGTTGAGCCGTCGGCATAGATCGAATATTCACGCTTTGGAGATCTGTTCTTCAGTAATATCCAACTCGTCGCGACGGCGCCCTTCGAATCCAACGTTACCTCGTATAGCGGCGACTTGATCGTTATGGTTCGATTCGGCGTCGCATCAGGCGAGGTCGCGACAGTCACCGGCGCCTGAGGCTGAGGTTGCACGGTTGGTGCAGGCGCGGCCGGAACGGCATTCGCGTTCGACGTCACCGCCGTGTTGCTGTTATCAGCTGGCTTTGAAGGGTTGAAAAAATAAGACCAGCCGAACAGCACTATCATCGAGAGCGCCGCGGCAATTATGAAACGATATTGGGTTTGATTACTTTGTTGTTCCATCGTACAGATCTTCGATCTCGATCTGGTTCCAATCGCAAATCGGCAATCGAAAATCGCAAATCACTTCACCGGGTCATGCCCGCCCTTACAGAATGGCTGGCAGCGTAAGATACGCTTGAACCCCGTCCAGGTTCCCCGGACAGCCCCGTATTTCTCGACAGCCTGCTTCGCATATTCTGAGCACGTAGGCTCGAACCGGCACGCCGGCGGCAGAAACGGCGACACCAACGCTTTATAAAAACCGAGCAGATCAAGAACGAGGAATTTCATTGATAGACCAAGTTTGCCACACCGCGACCGAGACCTATAGTTCGCCTACTCTGGCGACTATGCGCTTGAATTCCTCAAGTGGTCTTGCGAGTCTGACGTCGAGAATATTTCTTCGGGCGTTCACGACCCAGTCGTATTTCACCGGGACCGTTTCAAGTTCCGCCCGGCTCAATCTAAATGCCTCGCGTATTAGACGCTTTGCTCGATTTCGGTCATGCGCCTTGCCAATACCTTTCTTGGTCGCGGTAACCCCAAGCCGTTGAAGGTCGCCGCCGTTCGGCAAGATGAAAACCGTCATGAATCGCCCTTCGATCCTTTTACCTTGTTCGTAAACACGCAGAAACTCGGCACGCTTAGCGAGCCGAGTCTCCTTGGGTAAATCAAAGCTTAATAATGGTGAACCGTCAGGCGCTTGCGGCCTTTCGCGCGGCGGCGTTTCAGAACCGCGCGGCCGTTCTTCGTCGCCATTCGAGCCCTGAAGCCGTGCTTTTTCGCGCGGCGGCGGTTGTTTGGTTGATACGTTCTCTTCGGCATAATCGCTCTCCATGAAATTCACCCGAAAGTGAAAACCTAGAGTTTAGGGGAAAACCGGACGTTCTGTCAAAGAATCAGCGGCTAATTGTCGAGTTCGCCGCCAACCGTGCGACCGCCTCGACATAGGCCTGATGCTCCTGTTCCAGGATCCGGGCCGAAAGCGTCTCGGCGGTGTCGTCACCGTTAACTTCAACAACTCGCTGCAAAATTATTGGGCCCGCGTCCAGTTCTTCATTCACAAAATGGACGGTGCAGCCTGACATCTTCACCCCGCTATCGATCGCTTGCTGTTGGGCACCAAGACCGGGAAATGCGGGCAAGAGACTCGGGTGGATGTTGATTATCCTGTTCTCAAACACGTGAATAAAATCTTTCGACAGCAGCCGCATGTAGCCGGCGAGGCAAACGAGTTCGACATCGCGTTTTCGCAGCTCGGCAATGATCTCGGCGTCATGTTCTTCACGTATTCGGCCCCTACGTTCGACGACCACCGTGTCAACACCTCTAGCTTTTGCTTTCTCGATTCCTGCCGCATGCGGCTTGTCGCTGATCACAACCGCGATCTCCGAATCCGGAATCTCACCACTCTTCACCGCATCGACGAGCGCGACCATGTTCGAACCACGTCCGGAGATAAGAATGCCGATCTTCATTTAACGCGAACTTCTTTCGTTCCGGAAATAACCCGGCCAATCTCCCAACAGTCTTGAATCTGCCCTAGAAGCTCATCCTTTTGATCAACAGAGCAAACGACGATCATCCCGATTCCCATGTTGAACGTCCGGAACATCTCGTGATCCGAGACATTCCCGAGTTTCTGCATCACGCCGAAAACGGGAAGCTCAGTCCAGGAGCCGCGGTTGATCTCGACGGAAACACCTTCAGGCAGAATGCGCGGAATGTTCTCGAGAAATCCACCGCCCGTTATGTGCGCGAGGCCTTTGATCTTTCCCGAATCGAGCAGCGGACCGATCTGCGGTAAGAAGCTTTGGTGCGTTTTCAAAAGCGCGTCGCCGAC
>JBBKXD010000110.1:0-4324 GCA_037969295.1 Pyrinomonadaceae bacterium
TACGTTTCGACGCCCATCTGCAGCGGGAGCGTCCAGCCCGCGACATCGTATGGAACTTCGGCCTCGCCTTTCTCATTTACTCGATGCGGATAGACCTGTTTTTCAAATAGCGAAAGGACGTTGTTCTTTTGCGGCTGGTTGAGAAATACCAGGAAGCTGCCGAGCGGTATTTCGTGAAAATCTTCGGTCCTGCTGTGTTTCACATACAGCTCGTTCGTCATTCCGTAGACCTCGATACCCTGCCAAAGCAATATCTCGATAAAGCGTGCGACGTTTTCTGCACGCGGCTGACCCGCCATGACGACATACGCCTGTGGCACGTTCGGATCGGATCTTAGATTTGCATTGTTCAGCTCGTAGAAATTGCGGAGGTACCGAGGCCGATATTTTGCCGCCAGAGAGAGTACCGAACGGCTCGCGGTCATTTCGATCTCGGCGATGTCACGTGGCCGCCAAACACCCGGTTTCCACGCATCGGGATGCGCTGTATTGGTCATGAGTGGGGATTCGAAACCCCGTGCCGGCCGGTTCTTCTCCATCTGTTCCAACGTGATAGTCACCGGCGACATCAGATTCGCGCTCGCCGCCTCGGACAAAATGCCGATCGAATTATGAAAGTACGGAGCCGACCGGAAGCCGCCATGCCACCATGTGTCGAACGTCGTATTCGTCGCGACACCCGAAATATTTTTCGCCTGAAGATCGGCCGCCATCTTGTAGCCGACGAGACCGACCTCGCGCAATATCGACGGCGGGATACGCGGATTCGGCGGATCGTAGAACGGCGGTATCACAAATCGCGCGCCGGTCTGTCCCATCTGATGAACGTCATAGACGATCTGCGGAAACCATTCCTGCCAGAATAATTTTGTGATCGCTTGAGTTTCGGCGAGATTCAGCATGAACCAGTCACGATTGTTGTCGTGCCCGGCGTAATGATGATAGAGCTCGGGCGGATTCGTCCCTTCCGATTTCGTGCCGAGAGTCTTGCGATACCAGTTTGCGACGATATCGATCCCGTCCGGGTTCGACGATGGGATCAACAGCAGTATCGTGTTGTTCAGAATTTCTTTTGTCTCGTCGTCGTTCGCGGTCGCGAGCTCGTAGGCGAGACTCATCGACATCTGCGAAGCGACGATCTCGGTCGAGTGGATCGAGCATGAGATCGAGACGATCGTCTTTCCGCGCTTTATCAGATCGTTGAGCTCGGCCGCGTCCTTGATCGTCCGTGGATCGGCGAGCTTTGCACTGATCTGGCGATAGCGGTCAAGATTCTTTATATTCTCGGGCGATGAAATAAACGCGGCGATGAGCGGTTTGCCGAGAGTCGTCTTGCCGATCTCCCGGACGGCGACGCGGTTGCTCGCGATATCCAATCTGGAAAAATAGTTTGTGATCTGCGACCAGTCCGCGATGGTCTTGTCGTCGGTCGGGGTGAAGCCGAGGACGGATTGCGGTGACGGGACCTGTGCGACAATCGCCAGCGAAAGAAGTAAAATTGAACCGCTGAGACGCAGAGTCGCAGAGCACTTTCCAAACAAGATTTTCATAACGCAATTAACGGGACGAATGTTAGAGGACAGAACTGAAAACATCTCCGCGTCTCCGCGGGCAGGATCCCCATCCGGAAATAGCGCTTTTAACCGCAGAGGCGCCGAGACGCGGAGAGGGCTTCTACGAACGATTTCATAACGATCCAGCCTGAAAAATGTCGGAACACTTTCATGAAAACTCTGCGTCTCCGCGTCTCGGCGGTGAATCTGATCTTGCAATACGGGATAACACGAAGCTGACGTTTTCTGTTGAGAAGTCTAGCAAATCGCGCCTGACCGGCAAACTTTGGTACTGGTGGTGCTGGTTCGCGGCGTCGGCTTTACTGCTATTTGTCGGAGGTCCCGCGGTCCTGTTTCTTTGGATCATCAATCGTCGGCTGTGGCTTTATCCGCTCGCACTTTGGGGAGCAGAAAAGTGGCTGTGGTTTTGTGGCGCGAAGGTAAGGGTCACGGGCGCCGAACGTCTCGATGCGGGGCGTTCTTACATTTTCGCTTCGAATCACCGGTCGTATCTCGACACGGCCGCGCTGTTCCGCTACGCCGGAAGACGCATCGGCCTGGTCGCAAAGAAAGAGCTGCTCAAAGCTCCTGTGTTGGGACAGGGAATGGGATTCGTGAACATCATCGCTATCGACCGCTCGAATCAGGAACGTGCCAGGATATCGATGGAGAAGGCGCGAGCTGTCATGGAGGACGGTTATTCGTTTGGCGTATTTGTCGAAGGTACGCGTGCAATGCCCGCCGAGCTGCTGCCGTTCAAGAAAGGCGCGTTTCATCTCGCACTGCAAACCAACGCACCAATCGTCCCGGTCGCGATCCGGAATACGGACTGGATGATGGGAAAAAGAACCGGGGTCGCATATCCCGGCGTGGTCGAGATAATCCTGCTGCCGCCGATCGAGACTGACGGACGAGATGTGATGGAAGTTTTGACGGCGACGCGCTCAGCAATCGCCTCTGAACTCGAGAAATAAGAGGAGAACTGGGGAATCTCGTTTCTGGTTTCTCATCTCCTATCTAAGAATCAGATTCTTCAGGTCCACCACCCCGACCTCGCAAAGCCTCGGCCACCCCTCCTATCCAGGAGGGGAGCCTTTCGTGCTGCGATCGCCTCTGAACTCGAGAAATAAGAGGAGAACTGGAGAATCTCGTTTCTCGTTTCTGGTTTCTCGTCGCCTGTCTAATCAGTTGCCTCCCGCTTCAGCGGGGGGTCCCAGACGTCTAAACGCAAGAGCAGTGTCGACAACAAGTTCCCCTCCTGGATAGGAGGGGTGTCAGCCGCTTCGGCTGACGGGGTGGTGGATAGGCAAGAATCAGATTCTTCAGGTCCACCACCCCGACCTCGCAAAGCCTCGGCCACCCCTCCTATCCAGGAGGGGAGCCTTTCGTGCGGCGATCGCCTCTGAGTTGAGGAACGTGAAAAGGTGAAAGAGTGAAAAAGTGAAAAAGTGAATTCGTACCTTCCTACTTTTTCACTTTTACACTTTTTCACTTTTTCACTTTGTTCACGGCTTCTTCACAGGCGGTGGCGGGACATCCTCGTCTTCATCGACTATCTTGACGTCGGTTCGTCCTACGCTGTAGTCCGAGTATCTGACACGCACTTTCATTTTTGCGACCTGGCCGTTACGAAACACGAGCTCGTCATCCGATGAGCTGTATGTCGGGAACCAATACTTGCCGTCAACATTCTCACGCCAGCTTTCGATCGTCGGGAACCGCTCGTCCTTCCACTCGGGCACAGCCTTGCCCTTCGACTTAACGATCAGAAGATCCTGGTCATCAACCCAAATGCGTCCGCTGAACAGCCGCAGGCCATCTTTCTCCGCTTTCGGGATCACTTTCGGCGCGACATCAAAGACGTACAAACTGAGCTCGTCGATCTTTTCTTTTCCAAGATAGGTGAATTTGTACTTGTCGATCTGTGCCGGCTCGATGGCGAACGGGTCGAGGCCGCCGAGATTCTCAAGATCGGCCATTGAAATACTGATCTCGGTAAGCGTTGAGATTGGAGCAAACAGTATTTTTTCAACCCGGGCACCGCTGCCGTCAAAAGTCAGAAACGAGTCGCGTCGAAATGTGCCTGTGATCTGCCCGCCCATGCCGATCGTCTGGATCGTCGCCTTGCGATTGAACGCGTAAATATTCAGCGCCTTTCGAAACAACCTTTCGTTCTGCGAGAATTTTGCAATGATCTTGTCGATCTCAGGCTGCGCGAGGTCGGCGTTGGAAAAGGTCGCCGCCTGCCCGAACATGCTGATGCTCAGTGTCGACAAAACGGTGAAGATCGCTAGTAGTCTTATTCTCATAGCTCGATTTATTGAGGAAACCAACAGATAGATGCCCGGGAACCGGTAAAAGTTGACCGCCGCGCGTTCGAGCCCTCCTGCTGCCAGTCGCTGAGCAGAATGAAGGGCCTTCTTGAGGAATGAGCGAGCGTGGCGTAATTATCGGTTCGAACGGCCGTTTGACGCGGTCGATCTCATGATAGGCGGGAGCAACAAGAAACTAGAAACGAGAAACTAGAAACCAGAAACTTCTAGCTAGTCCACAAACTCGACTTCCACCTTGTGTGGAATTATTCCCGCTTCGAAGCCTTCGGTAAGCAGCCGGCGAACGCCTTCTCTTCCCCGCTCACCATAATCGAGCGTGAGCTCATTGACCCACATCGCGACGAAACGATCCGCGACCTCGGGAGCCATATCCCGTGCGAACTGCATCGCGTATTGCAGAGCGTCCTCGCGATTTTCCATCGAGTACATGATGCTGCG
>JBBKXD010000111.1:0-5147 GCA_037969295.1 Pyrinomonadaceae bacterium
GACTTTCACCGTTTGTGATTTCGCGACGCCTAGCTCGACGGCGTCGGCCTCGTTGATCATGACGGTGCAGCGATTCCTCCCTTTCACCAGAACCTCGTAGTTGTGCATCCATGAATTACAGTCGCGGAGATGGCGTCGGCCGATCAGACGGAACGGAAACTCAGCATTGTCGTCGCCATTCGACGCCATCAAGCGGTCAACATCCGCCACGAGCATTTCCGGTGCAAGGTTGATCCGCTTGTTCGCAGTTTGTAAACGCTGAGGCAAACACGGCTGCAGCTCGCCAAGATCGATCCCGTGCGGATTCTCCTTTAGCCTGTCGAGCGATAATCCACTACCGCCAAACATCAGCCCCATCCCGAGTTTTGTTTCCGGCGGCTCAGGCTTGAACTCGCCGTTCGCGCCGTTGAGCCGACGCACGATTTGCTGAAAGATCTCCCAATCGTGTTTCGCGTCCGCGTCTTTTTCAAAAAGTGGCGGAGAATATTTCGCCGTGTTCCGGACTGCAAACGTATTGAAGACGATGTCGTAGTGTGAACTTTCGAGATTAGTTACAGGCGGCAGAATAATGTCAGCATGCCGCGTCGTCTCATTAATGTAGAAGTCGACCGAGACCATGAACTCGAGTTTCCGGAGCGCCGAATCCAGTTGCTTTCCGTTCGGCGTCGAAAGAACCGGATTTCCGCAGCTCGTGACGAGAGCCTTTATCTGTCCATCGCCCTCGGTCAGAATCTCTTCGGCCATCACGGCGACCGGAAGCTCGCCCATGAATTCAGGTAAAGCGCGAACGCGACTGCGCCATCGATCATGTATCTCGCCGCCCTTCGCGGCCATCAATAGATCGAACGCAGGCGTCGTGAACATCGCGCCTCCGGCGCGATCGAAGTTTCCGGTGAGTATGTTGATCGCATTGATCAGCCACTGACACAGCCCTCCGAATCGCTGGGTCGAAAGCCCGATTCGCCCGTAACAAACCGCTGCTCCCGAGGCGGCAAACTCGCGGGCGAGTCGCCTGATCTGATCCGCCTGAATGCCCGTTCTTTTTTCGGCGTCTTCGGGTGTGCAACGATGGGCAATCTCTTGCATCACGTCGAAACCATCCGTGAAATCGGCAAGCCTGCACGGATCGACGAGCCCTTCCGCGAACAATACATTTATGAATGCGAGCAGTAAGTACGCATCAGACCCGGGCCGGATGAATAAATGTTCGTCCGCGACGCGCGCGGTCTCGGTTCGGCGCGGATCGATGAGGACGATCTTTCCACCGCGTTGTTTGATCGAGTTGAGTCGATTGATAATATCCGGCGAGGTCATCAGGCTGCCGTTAGAAGCGAGCGGGTTCGCACCGAGGATAAGGAAAAACTCTGTGCGATCGATATCCGGAACGGGTATCAGGAACGGATGCCCGAACATCGCCCAAGACGCGAAGTGATGAGGCAGCTGATCGACCGATGTCGCCGAGAAATTATTTCGGGTTTTGAGCACTTTCAAAAGATCCCGACTGTTGAGCATCGTACCGAGATTGTGAACCGAGGGATTCCCCTGATATACGGCGACGGCATCGCGTCCATATCGTTGCTGGATCTCGCGCAAACGCGACGCAACTTCATCGAACGCCTCGTCCCATGAGATTTCCTGCCACTCGCCGTCAACTTTTCGCACCGGACGTCGCAGCCGATCCACGTCTTCGTAAATATCTTTCAACGCCAATGCCTTTGGACAAATATGACCGCGCGAAAAGGAATCCAGTTTGTCACCGACGATCGATAGTATCTTCCCGCCGTCATGCACGATCTCAACGCCGCAAATCGCTTCACACAGATTGCAGTTTCGAAAATGTTTCATACGATAGACTCTTCAGACTCGACCGACTCGACCGACTCGACCGACTCACTAGACTCACTAGACTCCACAGGGCTAGCATAATAATACGTGTCACTCATCTACACCATTGGCCATGGCCGGCACGCGTTCGCGGATTTTCTCGAACTGCTCCAGAAATACAAGATCGAATTTCTCTGCGACGTCCGCAGCGTCGCGCGATCGCGATGGCCGCAGTTCAACGGACTCGTGTTAGCCGAGCTGCTTCGCGACAATGGCATAGGCTACGAGCATCTCCCCGAAACGGGCGGAAAGCTCAAGCCGAAACCCGAAGATCTCGCACGCGGAGTCGATCGCATCGTCGAGATCGCTTCGGATGTGCGGACCGTGATCATGTGCTCCGAATCCAAACCGCTTTCGCCGCACAAAATTCCCCGTGCAAACTGTCATCGAGTCGGAATGCTCGCGCCGATGCTGCGAGCGAAAGGCATCCGGCAGATCATTCACATCCTTCCCGATGGCGACACTATCGAGTTCGACGAATCGACTGTGCCGTCGATCTGGTAGCGCCATTACGAAATTACGTAATTATCAAATTACGAAATTACCTTAGAATACTTTTAGTAATTCCATAATTTTGTAATTTTGTAATTTCGTAATTGGGAGGCCTACCGCCGAATCTGTTGATGCTCAAACCGCTCACCGCTCGAAGTCTAAAACGTTACAGCAAGACTCTTGCTTCCACTTGCCCGCACCTCGGAAGAGTTCATGATATGTACGGCTCGCCGCCGCTGTGGGATCGCCCCGCGGGATTTGAAACACTGCTGCAAATAATCCTCGAACAGCAAGTGTCGCTCGCGTCGGCAAAAGCTTGCTACGACAAATTGTGTCGCCGAATCGGAGCGGTAACTCCACGGTCGCTGCTGAGATCTTCCGACGTCGAACTAAAAAAGGATGGGTTCAGCCGGCAGAAAACTTCGTACGCCCGACACCTCGCCGAAGCCGTTATTGAAAAGCGTATCGACTTCGACTCTCTGCAGAATTTAAGCGACGCCGAAGTAAAGAACGAACTAATAAAACAAAAAGGCGTCGGTGAATGGACCTCCGATATCTACCTGCTGATGGCGATGCTCCGGCCCGATGTCATGCCGAAAGGCGACGTCGCGCTCCATACCGCATGGCATAAACTCTCGGGCGAGACGCGGCCCACGGCCGACGAGTTTCTCGTAATTGCCGAACGTTGGTCGCCCTATCGATCGGTCGCGGCGCGCTTGTTGTGGCATTTTTACTTAAGTGAAAGACAGGGATAGTTTCTAGTTTCTAGTTTCTCGTTCCTCGTGCTCGTTTCTGATTCTCGTATGGTTCTAAGCTTCTAACCTATGAAACCAAGCACGAGCCCAACTTGAAACTAGGAACCAGAAACTAGAAACTATCTCCGCGATGAAGATCCTCGACGTCGGCTGCGGCGCAAACAAGACTGCGGGTGCTATCGGGCTCGATAATAATCCGAAAACGGCAGCCGACGTGATCCACGATCTGGGTATGCTTCCCTACCCGTTTCCCGATAACGAATTCGACATGGTCGTTTCTAACCACGTCGTTGAGCACGTGCCTGATCTGATGGCATTCATCACCGAGCTTTACCGCATTACCAAATCGGGCGGCCGGATAAAATTGATCACGCCGCATTACACAAATCCCGACTGGGCGAGCGATCCGACACATCGCAATCACATCAATTCGTACACCTTTAATACCTTCATGCCGGAGCGCGCAGTCTTCGATTTCTACACCGACGTGCGTCTCCGGCCGGTGAGCACATATGTTTCGCTGCTCGGGCTGTGGAAGGCGCTCGGAATCGAGTTTCTCATCAACCTGGATCAGCACGCCGCTGGCTTTCGCTTCACACGTAAATTTTGGGAGCATTATCTGAGCTACATTTTCCGGGGAAAGGAGATCTTTTTTGAGTTTGAGGTGGTTAAGTAATGGTGAACTATGGATGGTGAATGATAAATGGCCGATCATCTGACTAGAATTATCAAATCTCACCTTTATCATTCATCATTCACCACTCACCATTCGCCACTGACCGCTTACAACTCCTACGAACCTTAAATCATCTGTTATCGTTAGGATGTCTGCTTAGTTAAGTTCTTACGAGGTTTTTCAATGAAATATAGGTTATTTGCGGTTTTGGTGCTCTCCGTTCTGGTTTTTGATCTCGCGGGTTCGACGCTCGCCGATTCAAAGGCTAAGAAATCGAATGCGACAGAGTTGGTTTCGCTGTTGCCTGCGTCGGACGGCGTCGTTACCATCGACGTCAAACGTTTCTTTGGTCAGGCGTTGCCGAGATTGTTATCGAGCAATCAGCCGATGCTGGCGAAGGTCACGGGTGAGATCGATAAGTTTCAATCCAGGTCCGGCATCGATATCCGTCAATTCGACTCGATCGCCGCCGGTGCGACATCGACCAAGATCAGCGATAAGAAATACGATGTTGATCCTGTTGTGATCGCCCGCGGGCAGGTCAGCTCGGCCTCCCTGATCGGGGCTGCAAAACTCGCGGCTAACGGAAAGTACACCGAAGAGCGTGTTGGCGAGCGGACGATATATATTTTTTCGGAAACGAAGATCGCGGGCAAATCCGAAGCTGACAAGTTTCAGGGTGATATTGCCGTCACAACCATCGACTCGGCGACGCTCGCGTTCGGCACGCCGGCACGCGTTCGACAAACTCTCGACGGAAAAACCAAAGTCGGTCAAGACCTGATCGTTCTTCTCGAACGGAGCCCGACGGCTGTGACTTCGTTCGCGGCAAAAGTTCCGGCGGGCATGAAGAGTTTCTTGCCGCTCGAAAATGACGAGCTTGGCAAAGACATTGATTCGATCCAGTATGTTTATGGTAATGCCAACGTTGCAGCCGACGTCGCGAGTCTTCATGTGACGGCGCGCACGCTGCAGAACGCCCAGGCAAAAAGTTTGCATGAGACTCTTTCTGGACTTCAGATGCTCGGCAAGGCGTTCCTCGGTGGTGCGAAGGGCGCGGATAAACAAGTTTATGTACGGATGATCGAGAACGTGAAGTTTTCGGTCCGGGCGAATGAGGTCGTTCTTGATCTTCAGGTTCCGCAGAGCGACATCGACATTCTGGTCGGATCTCTGAAGAAGTAGGCAGAAAGCAGAAAGCAGAAGGCAGAAGGCAGAAGGCAGTAAGCGGTAAGCCGAAGGAACCTGAAATGACAAAGCGGTAGGTTCGAGTTCTCGCTCTTACTTACCGCTTCGTGCTTCCGAATCCTTCTGCTTACTGCTTACTGCTTTCTGCTTTC
>JBBKXD010000112.1:0-5501 GCA_037969295.1 Pyrinomonadaceae bacterium
GCGATGGTCGAATCGTATGCTCGCGGCGGCGTGGTCAACGGCGATACGTGGAAGATCGGCGAGCAAGCGTATACCCCCGCGACCGCGGGCGACGCTCTTCGCTATATGGATAATCCGCATCTCGCCGGTAACGGCGGCTATACCGCGGATGACGATCCGGACCACTATTCCGAGCGCTACACGGGTACTGCGGATTCGGGCGGTGTGCATATCAATTCGGGTATCGGTAACAAGGCATTCTATCTTGCGGTCGCCGGCGGGACACATCACCTGAGCGGCGTTACCGTGACCGGAATGGGCTCAACAGACGCCGCGAAGATCTGGTACCGTGCATTGACGGTCTACATGACGTCGGGCACGAATTTCTCGGGTGCGAGAACTGCTACTCTCAACGCGGCGACCGATCTGTTCGGGTCGGCCAGCACCCAGTACAACAAGATCGCAACGACGTGGTGCGCAGTTGGAGTTGGAACATGCCCCGCAGGCACACCCACACCGACGCCGACACCTGGCGGCGGAAGTGAATTGCTTGTCAACGGCGGTTTCGAAGGCAGCGCGTCCCCGTGGGTCGGATCCGGAACCGGTTACTTCTACGTCGCCAACGGAAATTATCCCCACGGCGGAACCGGCTATATCTACTTCGGCGTGAACAACAGCGTTTCGGGCCAGTCGTATCAGCAGGTGACGATCCCGTCGACGGCGACCGGCACGCTCACATTCTGGCTGAATGTGACATCGAGTGAAACAACGACGACGACGCAATACGACAAGTTGTTCGTTGAGGTCCGCAATACGGCCGGGACGCTACTGGCGACACCCGCGACGTATAGCAACTTGAACAAGGGAACGGCCGGGGTTTATTCGCAAAAGTCGCTGAGTCTCGCGGCTTACAAAGGACAGACTGTGAGAGTGCAGTTCCGCTCGACGACGGACAGCTCGCTTGCAACGACGTTCAGGGTTGATGACGCTTCGCTGAAATAGAGCGATTCGGATCTAAAAGAAAAAGAGGCTGCCGGGAACGGCAGCCTCTTTGAATTGCCTCCCGCTTCAGCGGGAGGTTAACAGCAGGAACAATATTGGCTTTAGCCGAATCTCTTACTAATCTTCAAACCGATGGCATTCATGCTTTTTGCACATTGGCGCGCTGGAGGTCCCCTTTATATTGCTTCGGCTAAAGCCGATGTTTTGTTTGATCGCTTACCTCCGTCTAAAGACGGAGGCAATTCATCTCTTTTCGTAAATCATGAGGGGCGCCATTCCAAACAGCCTCTTTTTCTTGCCTGTTTGGGTGTCACCGACGATCTGATCACTGAATGTAAAACGACGGTATCGGATTGTCGGTGCTGAGCCCGAATGCCGCGGCGGCGAACGATCCGTTCCCGCTGTTCAATCGGTACCACGTTCCATTCGACGGTCGAAAGACCGAGACGTCGGTCTTACCGTCACCGTCATAATCCGCCGGCGCAGGAACGTCGTCCGAAAGCCCGAATGCAGTCGCCGAAAAAGCTCCGGTCGCGCTTCGCATCGAGTACCAGACGCCGTTCGAGGGCCGCCACACGGCGACGTCGGATTTTCCGTCGCCGTCGAAATCCCCGGCCACGGCTTTGTCACCCGTCAGTCCGAAGTTCACGACAGAGAACGAACCGTTCGAACTGTTCACCCTGTACCACGTGCCGTTGGACGGACGGAAAAGATTTATGTCGTCCTTGCCATCGCCATCGTAATCACCCGGGACGGGAACATCACCGGAAAGGCCGAAACGAACACTCGAAAATTCACCGTTGCCGCTCGCCAGCGAGTACCAAACGCCGGTTGTGGGACGGAAGACGACAACGTCAGCTTTACCGTCGCCGTCGAGATCCGCGGGCGAAGGGATATCCGTCGGAAGCCCAAAGCTCACAACATCCATCGTGTTCGTCGTGCTTCGCAACCGGTACCAGACGCCGGCGCGATACACCGCGGCGTCCGCGCGTCCGTCGCCGTCATAATCCGCCGCTACCGGCTTGTCGCCGGAGATCCCAAATTGAAACGCCGTGAAACCAGCACCGCTTCGACTCAGATACCAGACGCCGTTTGAAGGACGAAAGACCGAAATGTCGGAACGACCGTCACCGTCGAAATCGAAAGGCGCTCCGCCCGCAGATAATTCGGAGAGACAGCTGTTGTTCGCCGCAACATACGCCGTGATCGCGTTGCGCGAGAAGGTACAGAACGAAAGCGGCGTGTTATTAGTCAATGTCGGATTCATCAGAGTATTTGTACAGTTCTGTGCGACATCCGCGTGATCCGCTCCGAGGTTATGCCCGAGCTCGTGGGCCGGCACGAGGAATTTTCCCGGGACCCAGCCGACATAACCGCTCAGGCCGTAAGAAAACGCGGGAATCCGGCAGATTACGCCAAGGTATGCAAGGCCTCGAGATTGGGCGACCGTTTTTCCGCTGAACAAATGCGCCGCATCCCGCGACACTCCGCCGAAATTCGCGTTCCAGTGATTCACGAACGCGGAAAGTATCCCAGTCATATCACCCGCACCAAACGGATCCGATGTCGACCACGTGTGCTGGTAGACAACACGGATCGAGAGGTTTAGCTCCGTGTTGAACGTGCCCTCGACCATGTTCAGGATGCTTAGTATGTCGCTATTAGCCGCGGCTGCGCCGCCAAGCGTGTTGACCCACTCAAGGTCGGCTTCGGTTGCGAGTTCGAGAACGCGCAACGTCGACGTGCTTTCCGCAACTCCGAGCATCGCACGGCCGATCTCCAGCTTGCCGGGAATGTCCGCTTCGCAAAGAAACGTGTTGTCTTTCAGCGAATCCTCAACGCGATAGACGACGGAATCACCCGGTTGAGCAAATGGTGAATATTTCCCGGCGGGTTCGATAAAATGCCGGCCGCCCGCATCCTGAAAAAAGCCCTCGATCTTCACACCGTCGATCGTCAGACGGACTTCGGAATTGTCCGAACCGGCGATCCTGCCTTTATACGTCTTGACTGCGGGGCGTTCGAGCGGCGAAACGCCGATCATGTTGTTATCTTCGGCACGATAGCGCGGCGAGAGAATATTGTTCGGCGTCATCACCAGCTCAAAGCTCTTTCCCTCGGCCAGCACGGTCAGCGTTCTGTCGGCCCCGGTCGAACGCAGCTCGCGGCCGGAATCGATCCGGACGATGTCGAATTTTGTGAATGATGATCGAAGATCGTTTCTGAGGTCGGCGCTTTGGGCGAATGCCGAGATCGCAAAGAGCGTGGTGAAGACCAGAAACGCAGACACTCGTGCGCAAAAACTGCTTGCTTTCATTCGTGAATCCTTTATGAGAAAAGTAATATCTACGGGATGGCCGAGATCGAAAAGAGGAATCAACGGCTATATAAAGTAAATCTCTAACTGTGTTGATGTTCCAATTCCGCGGGGCGAGCAAAATGGCGGCCTTGACGCTGGTCTGACATAGATGTTGAGGAAACAAATCGGGTTCGCCTGGAAAATACTTCCCCCCTGGATGCGTTTGAAGATCATTCGCACAACGCAGCAAAAATTCACGGTCTCGGCCGCTGCGGTGATCGTAAACGCGGAAGGAAAGGTTCTTTTACTGAACCATCTGCTGCGGCCGTTTTCGGGATGGGGTTTGCCGGGCGGATTCCTGACCGCCGCCGAGCAGCCGGAAGATGCGATCAGGCGCGAAATACGTGAAGAAACAGGTATGGAGTTGGCTAACGTACGGATGTTTCGCATCCGCACCGTCGCGCGTCATATCGAAATGCTATTCCTTGCCGACGCGGCCGGAGAAGCATCCGTTCAAAGCCGTGAAATTCTCGGGCTCGGGTGGTTTGATCCGGATGATCTGCCGGAACAGCTGAGTAATGGGCAGAAGAAGGTGATAGAGGAAGCGGTAGGCAGTAGGCAGTAGGCAGTAGGCGGTTGGGCGGTAGGGCGGTAGGGCGGTAAGCAGAAGGCAGTGGGCGGGCAGTGGGCAGTTTGCCAAGCAAATAGTTGCTTACTGCTGACCGCTTACCGCTTACTGCTTACCGCTTACCGCTTACCGCTTACCGCTTACTGCTTACTGCTTACTGCTTACCGCTTACCGCTACTACTAAGTTGCCTCGATTTGAAAATCCTCAACACGCTGTTTAAGATTGAACCTACTATTTTGAAAATTTCCTGGAGCTAAAATGGACACAGCAATTGATTTGGTGCCGTCGCCTGAGTCGGTGATGAGCATACTGCAGAAAACGGGTGCGTATCGTAAAGGCCACTTTGTCTATCCGAACGGAAAGCATGCCTCGCACTATTTCCAGATGCCGCTCGCGTTTCGGTATTACGATAACGCCCGCATTCTTTCGGTCGGCCTGAGCCGCCTGTTCCGGATGGAGAAAGCGATCGCCAGCCAACTGCCAAAAGTTTCGGTGATCAGCCCGAGCCCCGGCGGGATCATGGTCGCGTTCGGCGTCCGCGAAGCATTGAGTGCCGAGCAGATCTACTGGGCCGAGATGGAAGAAGGCAAGCGCCAGTTTCGTCAATACATGAGCGAATCGGATGTTTACCCGGCGATCATCGTCGACGATATTCTGCGATCGGGAAGAGCGATCCAGGAAACGTTTGACCTTTGCAAAGATATCGGAACCGAGGTCATCGGCTGTGGTGTGATCGCAAAATTCGAAGATGCTCCGAATCACTTTAACGGCATTCCGGTGAAGAGCCTGCTGAGCTTCGATGTTAATTTCTACGAGTCAGAAAAGGAATGGAAAACTTCGCGCAGTGCCTCGGAAGCCGCGGAAGAGAAAGTCAGATTCTAAAGAATTGCGGATTGCGGATTGCGGATTGCGGATTTGGTGGGGTCCTAAAGTCTTCGCGATTTAACGGTTTGTAAAGCAAAGGCGCTGGCCGGACGAAATCCGCAATCCGCAATCCGCGTTCCGCAATCTCACTGGTCAAATTCCCGCAGCGCTTCCTGCAGTTCCCTTCGCTCGACGAACAATCTCAAAAACTTTTCTTTCTTCGTCAAAAACAGCCAGATCGCTTTTGCCCACCCGCGCATTTCCTGCAATTCTTCGAGCGAGTAAAGCGCGACATACCCCGATAGGATCGAAAACGGTATCGACAACAGCGCGAGCTGCCAACCGGAAAGAAAGTATAAGACCGCGGCCGCGATCAGCCATGTTAGCGGAATGAACACCATGCCCGCCAGGACCTTGACCGTCGATGCAACGTCGTCCGCGCCGTGACGCGAATAAAGATATGCGACGAGTTTGCACAACTGGTATGCGGGGGCATGAAGGATCGCTCCGAACAGTGTGAGCGGTGCGAGCAATACAAGGATCCACGTCTGAACGAATGCCCGATACACGACGAAAGTCTGAGTGAGCTGGGCGAGCGAAAGGTGCTGCGGCTCGATGCCAAACGAAACGAGCCGGGCGTCGTAAGTGCGGAGCCGCTCGGAAAGGTCGGCATCGGCGGCCGCCACTTTTTCACGGCGGCCTTCTCCGACGTAGTTCTTTAGAAAGTC
>JBBKXD010000113.1:0-6023 GCA_037969295.1 Pyrinomonadaceae bacterium
AAATCGGTGGGCCGCGAGAGTGAGCTTCGTGCCGTTAATGAGGCATAGGCTGTAAACAGATCGCCTAACATGAGGCGCTCGATGAGCGATGCCTGGATGACATTGAGCGTCGCGTTCTGGGGTGACGCGGTTGCCAGATCCACCGGCTTGGGGAAATTCTTGCCGAATTCGAAGATCAAGCTGACCGCAAATCTAACTTGCGGATCTTCGGCCTTGAGGGCAGCTTTCAGGTCTCGCAGGATCACATCACCCATTACACCGGATGGGAGATCGTTGGTCTCAGTCGCGATAATGTCGGTGAGCTTTTTAAGTGTGGTTACCGTGCCGAGTTTTGATGCCTTAAGCATGCCGGCCACTTCAAAGTCATAAAACGCCATCCCGACCCCGTCACCGGATACAGGTGCGTAGAGAATCTTTTCGTTTTTATCAATGATGTGAAAGCCGGCTTTCTGGAGCGTAGCGATCAACAGCGGAAGTGAGCGTTCGTCATATTTTGAGATATTCCGCGCAAGGGTCGCCGCAAGCTGTTCCGATGGATTAAGCCCGATGATCGGCGGCTGAGGCAGGCCCTTTTCGGCAAAGTCTGCTTCCGGATCTTCATCGCTAATGATCTCGACTTTTTCAACCGCGGCCACAGGCGGAACACGCTTCGCTCGCTGCGCAAATGCCGTCGTCCCAGCGGAAAGGCTGAGAACTGTCAGTAGTAATGCGATGGTTCTATTCATTTGACGCTCCTTTCACTTGGAACACTACGTTCATCGTTTGATCTGGATAAGTAAGCCCGAGATGATCTGGTCGATCGCCGCTTTTACCGCATCGTTTGCTTTGCCGTCGACTTTTTTCGTCGCGGTACCAGAGACGACGATGCTTTTACCGTCTTTGCCATAGATCGTAATAACTATCTCGGCCTCTGAGGATCCGATCTTTGAGGCATCACTGTCGCCGGTTACTTTGCCGAACAGCCCGCCGAGTTTTGCGGCACCCGATTCTTTTACTTTTTTCAACTCGACGCCGATAACATTTGCAAAGTTGCCACTCAATAGATCCGCTTGGGAATTGATAAGGAACCCGCTCATTCCCGCGGCGGTGACCTTCCCTGAGATATAGTTGCGAAGTTCGTCCTGATCGATTTTTGAAGAGCTTCCCGAGAAGAAGTCGATCGCTATGGTCTTCACGCCCGTCTTAGGTCCGCTGCCATCGCTGTAAACCGTCGTTGCGGATGTATCGACCGGACCGCGCTTAGTCGACAGCTCGGCCTGCGAATCTACCTCAACGTAGTCCTTCGGGATCTCGAACAATGCCGGGTCGAGCGTCGCCTTCGAAAGCTCTAGGGTTTCGGTCTCGAATGCGGGCCCGACGTTGCTTCCGTCATTCATCCGCATCGTTCCAGTAAGCATGAACCCGGAACTTTGTGCCCTCTTTAGAACGAGCTTTGAACGACACCCTCCATCGTTTCCGGAATCCCGCGGTTGCCGGATCGGGCATGATTCGCTTTCCAAGGACAGCGTGACAAACCAGCCTTCCTGCTCGATCTTGTTCAACGAGTATCCGTTGCAAGAGTCCGCTGACTCCTCCACGGTCTGGACCACTTTTAGCCAGCGGGCCGTGAGTCCGAACATCTGCTGGCGTCTGCCGGAATCCGTGACGACCGTATCGGTCGTGAGCGTTCCCTTGATGACCATCTTCTGCGCTGGCCGACGCTGCAGTTTCTCCGGCGGCACAGTTGACCAATCGTAGTAGTCGATGAAGTAGGCTTTGTTCTTTTCGTTTAGAAAAACATCCTGTTTTAGGTCGCATTGCATAAGCAGCGTCGGGGTCGTCGGCATGCTCGCTCCCATCTGAGCCATCATCTCCAACACTTCCGGATCTTCCGCTTCCTTACCCATGTCCATTTTGTCCACTCGGCGCTGGCGGACTCCTTTTTGGTATATCGTCGAGGTTCGTCCCACATCTTCACCGCTGATCTTTGTTTTTTGTGATAGTTTCCAGTCGGCGAAAACAGAAGTCGTCATCGCCGCGATCGTAAGAATTAAAATTAGGAATCTTTTCATATAGGTTTTATCCTTCACTAAATTTCCAGACCTGTTCGCTACCTGCGCATCGTTCAGATCTTTTTTGTGTCTTCCGTGTACTCAGTGGTTCTGCCTTTCTGGAGCCACCTAAAGTAATCGAATCAACGTGTATAAGATCACCGGATCAACTCGCCTTTGTCATTCACCGAATTGTAGGAATAGGTCTTTCGCTTTTCGCCGTTGAGCCAAAAGCTGAATTGGCCGTCCCGTTTTGTTTCGACGCCGTCGGCCGGGGAGAGTAGCAGCGTCCAATTGTTGTTGAGGTTCAAGATCTCGAAGCTGTACTGCGCGGTTGTTAGTTCGAGATTGCCCGACTTCAAAACCGGATCTTCCCGCGTGCTGCGATACGTGCGGTAGATTCCTTTTTTCGGCGTGAGCGTGATCGTGCTGCCCGCGATCTTGTAGGTGCCCTCTTCATCCTCCAAATAATATTTCGGAGCGTAATTCTGAAAAGTCACCTGTGAAAATTTGTAAGTATTGTTCGCGAGGAATTGGTAGGTGTTTGACGAATATCCGGCATAACCGCCCATGGCGTCTCTGCGATTCTGAGTTTGCTTCCAGTTGTGCGAAGTGACGGAGAGTTGAGAGGCTGCTGCGCTGGTTGACGTCTGTGGTGGTTTTACTGCTTCACCGTTGGTCGGGTTTTCCGGCTTCTTTAAACTGGCCGATTCCAAAAATTTCGTGATCGCCGGTTCGTATGTAGTCGAATTGGTAAGGATCAGTACGTTGACCATCTTCCCGTAACCGCTGATCGTCACGAGCACGGCGACTCCTTTCGTGCCGTCCTTTTCAAACGGCGCGGAACCCATCTCAGCTTTCCAGTCCTCCGGATTATTCGATGGCTGCATCTGCGGTGCGGCCGAAACATTGACCGTTCCCTTGACCACCGTCTGCCATGCGAGGTTGAAGTTTTCCTTTGAATCCGCAGTGCCGGGAATGGATCTGTAAACCGTTATCACGCAAAATGCGCCGGCGGCGTCATCCGCGGCCGAGATCTGAAATCTATTTTGGCTCGCCTGCTTGCTCCAGCCTTTTGGGACCTGGAACGTCGCGATGTCGAACGAATCGGTCGCTTGTGCGTGCGAAGCAATCGAGAACAATAGTGTTGCAATTATCAAAAGGGGTGATCGTTTCATATGTAGCGTATGCCTCGAAAAAACATTTAGTGAAGGGGTCGCGTCAAAAGGTCCGAGCCGACAAAAAGAACTATCCGGGTTCATCTCGGCATTTCGATAAAACATTGTTCGCACGGCGGACTGTATATCCATGCATTCTGGAACGCTCCACCGCCCACGTATGGGCCGTCTCTTTGCGTAACTTTATCGGACTGAAGGACAAGGCTCGTGGTTTGTATTCCCGAAAAATAATGCTTGGTGAATCGATACGTTACTGTTTCGATCTTCCTGTTTTGCGAGTCGAGACGAACTCCCCATCGATCACCGCTGCCGTTCTTTTTGCTCCACCCTTCCAGGACACTACTCTTCGGAGTGATCGTCAGAAGATCGCCGCTGATCCGATAGGTGCCGATTTCTTTTCCAAACAGAAGTTTGGTTGAGAAAGGTTCGAACGTCTTGCTGATAAATCGATAGGTACCGTCGGCATTGAATGTATATTCGCGCGCGATGTATCCGCTAACTGCGTTCTTTACCGAATAGGTCGACTGATCGCTGTGGCTCACTCCCCAGGTGCCGGCGATCGCGGTGTTTGCCTCGCTGGAGGGAAGCGTTGCCGTCGGCCCGGGCTCCGGCTTTTGTAACTTGATCGAACCAAAAAAAGCCTCGATAGCAGGAATGTCGTCCGTGCTATTAACGACTGACGCCGAGCTGAACTTTTTTCCGTAACCCGAGAATGTGTTCAAAATTACCGCCGCTGGCCCGAGCTCGTTTTCAAACTGTGAGCCGCCCGAGATGATCGTCCATCCGTCGGCATTTTTAGCAGGCTGTATTTCGGGTCTTGTTTTTATTCCGAATGGTCCGCCGACAAGGTTCAGCCAGTCCGTTTCAAAGTCGCGCTTCGCGTCTTTCGAACTATCCCCGCTCTGGAACAGCATTATGAGCGCGTAGGTTCCTTTGTTTTCATTTGAGATGTTGTAAATGACGACGCCGGGCTTTACCTGTTTCTTCCAGCCGGCCGGAGGCGTGAAGGTCGCAATATCGAAGGTTTCCGAAGCTTGCGCAAACGAACCGATCGTTAGAACCAACAAGCTGATAGATAAGCAGAGCGATCGTGTCATACGATTTACCTCAAAACGATCTGTCCATTTTCTATTCGCAGATTTTCGGGATCGGTCTTCAGTACAAGTTGGATCAACCCGCCTGCAAGCTTCTTGTATGTCTCAATCGTCGCGGCGTCACCCGTCTGTTTTCCTTCCATGTACCCGGCAAGCAGGAACCCGCCAAAACCGATCACCATGTTGTTGAAGTTTTGTTTGTCCTTGTTCGCGACGCTTTCGAATTCGGGCATGTCGTCCAGGGCGGCGTTCAGGACTTTGTAGTAAGCGCTCACCGCTTCGTCGCTTGGCTCTTCGGCGTCGCGATACACGGTCATAGCTGTGACCGTAAAAAATGTCAGCCCGCCGGCGATGTTGTTCTTCCATCCCTTCAACGCGGCTTGCTTGTCGTAAGCAGCTTTCGTACCCGTGTAGATCTTTCCGATCAGCGCCTTTTCTTCGGGTGTATCGCCGAGCGCATCCGCCATCGCTTTACCGGTGTCGACAGTGGCATCAGGACGAAATACTCCGTGGTTGCGAATGACCCGAGGCGGCGGAACGACGATCTGCGGATTCGATGATGACGCCGGTTTCGCGCTTGATGACGACTTTGCGGCGGATTCGCGTTCGGCTTTCTCGACCGCTGCGAGGCCCCACCGCTTGATCATCGCATTGCGCGCCATCGTCTTTTGCATCTGCATCTGCGCGGTGTTGTACATGTTCTGCGTCGCCATCGCGAGACCGAACGATCCGTACACTGTTCCATATCCCGTGCTGTATCCACCGCCATATGTGTTGGCGACCTGGCCATCGACGACGCCGACACTCACGAAACAGAATGCGGAGAAAAGTGCCCCAAGAATTAAGTTGTCATGAATTCTTCTTTTCATATTCAAGATCTCTGGTTGAAGAAGCTTCTAGTTCATACCAAGCGAAACGTATAAGAGAAAAAGGCTTGCTGGATCGGGCCACTGACGTTTGACTCCGGCTCACGGCAGATAGCTCTCCGGCAGCGGCATATCTGTGGGGAGTCCGAATGCAAGACTCCGATCGCCGGACGAGCTCTGCCGGATATACCAGATCCCATCGCGAAACACGCCGACATCGGCGCGGCCGTCGCCGTCATAATCGGCGGGAACAAGTTTGTCGGTAGTCAGGCCCCAATACTCGTATCGCACTATCGCGGTGCCGCTTTCCAGGATATACCAGGTGCCGTTTCGAAAAACTGCGTGGTCCGTTTTTCCGTCGCCGTCGTAGTCGGCGGGTACAAGCTTGTCGGTGGCAAGCCCCCAATTCGTCGCGGTGCTGGTATTGTTCGTCAAGTTAAGCGAATACCAGGTTCCGTTCAGCGAACGAAAGACAGTCGGATCGAGACGTCCGTCCCCGCTGTAATCGCCGCGCGCAGCCAGGTCCCCGTTCGTACCCCATGGAACGAACGTAATGACGCCGCTTGGATTGTTTGAGCTTCCGCGGTAATAGAAAAAGCTTTGCTGACCGGCTGACGCTCCGGGCCGGTAGATCGCGGGATCCGCCTTTCCGTCACCATCGTAGTCTCCGATTATCGATGGGTCATCGCCGGTCTGTCCGAACTCTTCGACCGTCGTCGTGTTGTCGAAACTATTGAGGATGTAGAAACGCCCGCCGGCTCCGGCCCTCCAAACCGCGAAGTCGATTTTCAGATCGCCATCGAAATCGGCGGAGGCCAGTTCATCGGTCGAAATACCCCAATGAACTCCGGTCAC
>JBBKXD010000114.1:0-4268 GCA_037969295.1 Pyrinomonadaceae bacterium
CATGATGAGCACGCGACGATCACGGGTTATTCATGGTCGCAGGCTCTGGTAACAGCGGTTCTATTCCTGATCGGCGCAATCTTATTTGCCGCCTTGATCTATCTTGCGATCCGTACAGTTAAAACCAGACCGATAAGGGAAGAGGCCGTCGCGGCTTGATCGTTTGAAGAGCAGAATGTCATTCGAGCAACGTTTATCGGAGACGGGCGGTTCAGGTCTCTTAGAACCACCTTTTTTCATTACTCTTCTCTTTACGGCGATGTTTTTTTTCGTGCTTTCCGTCCCCGTTTTTTCACAACAACCAGTTCTTGCACCAACCCCGGCCCCGACAAAACTAACGTCTGCCGATTTTGTCGGACAGGATGGATTAGCGATCGAACGATTGATCGAACTTGGAATCAGCCGTCGTGCGGATCTTATGGCGGCCCGCCAACGGCTTGCGATCGCGGAAGGGCGCCTGCGGCAGGCGGGACTTCTTCCGAACCCGACGTTCGAGACCGAGTACGGGAGTCCCCGCTTCCTCGGTGGTGAGCCCGAATACGATTTTTCAGCCGGCGTTACACAGGTCTTCGAACTTGGAGGCAAACGCCGCCGCCGCGTAGCCGTCGCGGAGCTCGAGCTAAGCCAGATCCGCGCGGAAATTCTCTCGCTTGAACGCCAGCTTATCGTCGGCATCCGTACGGCGTATACCGGTGCTCTCGCGGCCGCACGCCAGCTTGACGTGTTGGAAAGGCTTATCGCGGGAAACGAAGAGATCGTTCGAATAACCGAAGCTCGTTTAACCGAGGGCGACGTCGCACCGCTTGATGTAAATCTCGTCAAGGTCGAGAACGACCGTATGAAGGTCCAGGCGATTCAGGCCCGGGCCGAACTGGAAACGCGTTTATTGGAGATTCGCACACTCATCGGCGCAGACGTTTCAGAAAGCATTCGGCTCGCGCCCCAACCCGACCGTCCGCCCAGATTTGACGCATCGCTTAGCAAACTTACGGAACTGGCATTGCGAGGGCGTCCGGATCTGCAAGCAGCACGGCTTGGCGAAGAACTGGGTACAGCACGAATCAACCTCGCCCGCGCAAACGCGGTTCCAAATGTTGCCGGGTCCGTCCGGTACTCCCGTTCGAAAAGTATTGTTGACTTGCCGGGGCCGGTCAACGGAAGCACATTCGCATCCAACCTGGACAACGAGCTTACGTTTGGCGTGTCGATCGACATCCCGATCTTCAATCGCAACCAGGGTGAGATCGCAGCGGCGACGGGCGAACGCCTTCAGGCCACGCGGACTCGCGAATTTCTGGAAAGCACTGTCAAAAGAGATGTCGCGATCGCCTACCGGAAATACCGGGCCGCCGCCGAGTCGCTGGTTGTTTATTCGACCCAGATCCTGCCGCGCGCTGAAGATAATTTACGGTCGGTAAGAGCCGCCTATGGTCTAGGGGAATTTTCGATCTTTGAGGTTGTCAACGAGCAACGCCGGCTCGCGGAAAACGTGACCAACTTCAACCAGATCCTGCGTGATTACTATGACGCTTTGACCGAACTTGAGACGGCGATAGGCGCTCCGCTGTCGGCATCCGCATTTGCACCGGGCAGTACCTCGGTATTGCCAGACGGAGATTTGAATCCGAATCAGATTGATAGGGGCAAGTTTTTGAAATCGATCATGGAAGTAAAACTTTCGGACAAGAGCGCCGCGGCGGGCTCCGGAACCGGAAAAGAAAATAAAGAAAAATAGTAGAGGACAATATGAAAACAATAACTTTTTTAATGATTGCGGGATTGAGTCTTTTGACCGGGCTGGCGGCTGGATGTTCATCCGCCTCGACTCCATCGAATAGCGCGGTTACCAACCGCGATGCTACTACCGCTAACACCGGAGGCACCAACACGGCCCCGCCGAAAACAGACGACGAGACACCGGCCGCGGTAAAAGCCGCGCTGCCTGACGCACAGAGTTTTACGGTTCAGCACAAGGACATACCGAAAGACGCGATCACGGATATTGAAAAGGATGCGGGTGCAAAAGTCCCTGATACCGACCACCATTCCTATCTCGCATTCTCGACGGCGGGCGGAAAACGGACGCAAGTTGGAGCCGCAACAGTTGTCAAAGCCGGAGGTAAAGACGTCGTCATAATTTACGACAGCAAGGACGGGTCTCCGACGATCCGGGAAGTGCGAGCAGAGGGTGTTTCCGCGGATTTTCTCAAACAGTTCGCTGGCAAAGGCCATGACGACATGTTCTCGGTAGGCAATGACATAAAGGTGAGCGGGGGTGTCGACGACGCCACGGCCAAGTCGATCGCGCAGGCCGTGCGCATCGATTCAATGACAATGCAGGCACTCTACGGAGCGGCTCACAAACATTAAGTAGGGCCGACGCCTGGGCATAGAAAAACAGAAGGATTTTGTCACCGTACGGTAATGACTCCAAACACATTTTTCCAATCGATAATAAGACGCACCGCCATCGGGCTCTTTGTCTGCGGCTCATTAGTCGGGGGAGCGTTCGTCTTCGGGAATGGTGAGCACGAAGAACCGGCCGCGGCCGGAACGGGCGTTACAGCGGCTGTTCCAATCGCCCGGGCCGAACGCAATGTAGACACCGACGCGGGGAGCTTTAATTTTAGGGTCGAACGCATGCCGTCCGATCCCCGAGCCGGTGAGCTTATTCAGACAGCTTTGCGATTGGCTGAAAAAGTCGAGGGCGGCTTTGGCGGAGGCGACCCCATTGCACTTACCGACGCCGCGGTCTCTCTGAGTGTTACGACAGCCGAAGGAGATAGTGTTGCAGACAAGATCCCGGCAAGTCTCCAGGAAGGCTTTTACCGGGTCGACTACACATTCTCGGGAACCGGAAACTTTAAACTCGTTTTCAACGTGACGATGAAAGACGGTAGAAGTGTCTCGGCCGATTTTCCGGTAAGTGTCGTAAGTGCCGCTGTTAACCGGACGTTCTGGATCGGGGTATTGCTTCTGGCGCTACTGAGTTTCGGAATAGTTGGCGGAGTCTATTACGCCGCCGGACGCGATGAGAACGGAAACCGCAATATTCGAAAGATCGCTCCGGTGATCATTCTCGCGGTGGTGTTTTTTGTTTTTGGCACTTTTGCTTTGGCCTATTTCGCACCGCCACGCGAAACGAGGGTCATGGGCACTTTCCACCCCACGGGAGAAATACCGGCAAGCGAGACGACTGTGGCGACGCTTGCGACGATTACGATCCCGAAGGAGTCGCAGCTTCTTTTCGGTATTAAGACGGAACCGGTCGAGGTGCGCCGGATCACGAGCGGACTGAGCACGACCGGCGTTGTTCGCGCACGGCCCGATGCCCGGGCTGTTGTCGTGCCGCCGGTTGCTGGTCGGATCGTTCTTCGCGAAGGACTAACTATCGGCTCGGCGGTAACACGCGGCGAGCAGGTCGGATCCGTTGAACAGGTTTTGGATGTTCCGGGCCAGGTGGGGCTTGAGCAACAAAGGCTCGAAGTCGAGGCAAAGAGGATCGAGCTGCGAAATACGATTCTCCAGTTGCAAGGCCAGCAGGCCGAGCAGCGTGCCAAGGCCAACCAGGCGCGGACACAACTTGCGCAAGCGCAGCGCGAATTACGCCGGGCCGCGAACCTGCTCGAAGTGGGAGCTGCTCCAAAAAAACGAGTGGAAGAGGCGCAGACCGCGGTAAAAGTCGCAGAGCAGGAAGTGGCGTCAGCGGAACAACAGGTTCGCCTGATCGGAAATCAAGTCAGTCAAACGCAGAATGCCCAAGCGACCTTTAGTCAGCAAAGGGTGAATCAGCCGAATAGAATTTTTCCTTTGAGGGCCCCGGTGACGGGCATAGTCAACGAGATAAAAGCAACAAGTGGGCAAGTAGTTGAGACGGGGGCAGAGTTACTTTCGGTGGTCAACCTGTCGACGGTCATTATCGAAGCTCAAGTATTCGAGCGCGACCTGCCGGCGGTTCGCGAGTCGACAAGAGCGAGTTTTACCACTGCGGCCTTGTCTGGCGAGGTTTATACGATAGGCACACCGGACGGCGACGGAAGGTTGATCTCGATCGGACAGGTCGTTAACGAACAAACACGTACGATTCCCGTTATTTACGAAATAAAGAATCCGCTGGGGCGCCTCAGGGACGGAATGTTCGTCGAAGTTACGATCGACACCAGCGGAGGCCGCCAGGTTTTGGCTGTGCCGAAGAGGGCGGTTGTCACCGAACAAGGACAAACCTTCGTATTCGTGTTCGATGGAGGAGAATCGTTCGAGAAACGGGC
>JBBKXD010000115.1:0-4980 GCA_037969295.1 Pyrinomonadaceae bacterium
GAAGATCTGCCGACTCGCGTTAAGACCCTCGTATGGGGCGAAGATCGTGTCGGAGAATTTCTTTGGAAGACGTCATCGCGGATCTCGAGGTACGCTGCGAATCGGATTCCGGAGATCTCGGACACGATAGTTGAGGTCGACAACGCGCTCAAGTGGGGCTTCGGTTGGGAGATCGGTGTGTTCGAGGCGTGGGATGCGATCGGTGTTCGCGAATCGGTCGAGCGGATGAAGAAGGAAGGTCAGCCGGTTCCGGCGAACGTCGAAAAGATGCTCGCGTCCGGAGCCGAGACTTTTTATAAGACTGAGAAGGGCGAGCGTTCTTATTACGACCTCGTCGCCGGCGGATACAAACCCGTCTATCAGCAGCCCGGAGTAATTGTTCTCAAGTCTTTGAAAGACCGGACGGGCGTCATCAAGTCGAACCCGGGAGCGTCGCTCGTCGATCTCGGGGACGGTGTCGCGTGTCTCGAGTTTCATTCGAAGATGAACTCGATCGGCGGTGACACGGTCCAGATGATGAACTTCGCGATCGATGAAGTCGAGAAGAATTTCAAGGGCCTTGTCGTCGGAAACCAGGGCGGTAACTTTTCGGCTGGTGCGAACATCATGATGCTGCTGCTCGCGGCGCAGGAAGAAGAGTGGGACGACATCAACCTGATGGTCGCAACTTTGCAGAAGGCGATCATGCGGCTACGTTATTCGGCGAAGCCGGTTGTCACGGCGCCGTATGGCCTGACACTTGGCGGCGGATGCGAGATCTCGATGCACGGCAACCGTGTACGTGCGGCAGCGGAAACCTATATGGGTCAGGTCGAGGTCGGCGTCGGACTGATCCCGGCGGGCTGCGGTACAAAGGAAATGACGATGCGTGCGATGGACGCCGCGGCGAAAGTGCCGGATGCCGATCCGCTTGCGTTCTTGAAGAAGACTTTTGAGCTGCTCGGCATGGGCAAGGTCGCGACGTCGGGACAGGAAGCAAAGGCGTGGGGTTTCCTGCGCGAATCGGACTCGATCTCGATGAACGGCGATCGTTTGATCGCGGATGCGAAACAGGAAGTCCTGAATCTCGATGCTTCCGGTTACGTGCAGCCCGTCGAGCGTACCGACATTCTCGCCCTCGGCGAATCCGCGGAGGCAGCGATGAAGCTTGCTCTCCATATGATGAAGCAGGGGGGATTTATTTCGGATCACGACGCGCTGATCGGTAAGAAGCTCGCACACGTGATGAGCGGCGGCAGCCTCAATCATCAGACGTATGTTTCCGAGCAGTATCTGATCGATCTTGAGCGCGAGGCTTTTGTCTCGCTGTGCGGCGAGCGGAAGACGCAGGACCGGATCGCGGCGATGTTGAAGACTGGGAAGCCGCTGAGGAACTAGGGATCGTAAATCGTAAATCGTAAATCGTTAATGGTACATCGTCAGTAACCGGCCAACGTCAACTAATGACGAGTGACCAACGATCAACGACCAACGACCAACGACCAACGATTAACGATTAACGATCAACGACAGAGATATGGACGAACGAATAACGCAGGTAACATCCGACCTTCGAAAGGTAGCCGACGATGCGCGTGCGGCTTTCGGTAACCTGACGTCCGAACAACTCAATTGGAAACCGGCCGAGAAAAGCTGGAGCGTCGGGCAGTGCCTTGACCACATAATCAAGTCGAACGAAGAGTTTTATCCCGAGTTTGAGAAGCTCTCGAGTGGCACACGCAAGAACTCGTTTCTTGAGAGCTATTCGCCTCTCTCCGGCTTCTTCGGGAGGTTTCTGATCAAGGCTGTCTCGGAGGATTCGAAGAAGGCGAAGGCTCCGTCGAAAAGGATCGTGCCGCCGAGTGAAATAAGCCCGGACATCGTCGACCGGTTTGCATCGCACATCGATGAGGTAAACCAGAAGGTCGAATCGTGCTCCGGCGTGGATCGTCAAAAGACGATCGTAACGTCCCCGTTTTTGGCCGTGTTCACATACAAGCTCGATGATGCATTTACGGTCCTCGTCGAGCACACGAGACGCCATGTGCGACAGGCAAAACGTGTGATGGACGATTTGGGATTTGGGAATTCGGATTTCGGATCTTCGTGAGATATCAACGACAAAAAATCCGAAATCCGAATTCCCAAATCCGAAATGCAAGAGTATGCCTGAGAGTTTTGAAAGCCGCATGGCGAGATGGAAGTTTAATCTGTTCCCGGCGTATCGTGGGACAGGCGGACGCGTCGTTTATATCGCCGACGATTTTCGGGAGGTCCGTGTGAAGATCCCTCTGTCGTGGCGAACCCGGAATTACGTCGGCACGATCTATGGCGGGAGCATGTATGGGGCGATCGACCCGATCTTCATGCTGATGCTGATAAGGATCCTCGGACGTGGGTATATTGTTTGGGACAAGGCGGCGAAGATCCGTTTCAAGAAGCCGGGAAAGGAAACTTTGTTCGCGGATTTCAAGTTGGATGGTGAGGAGATAGATGAGATAAGGCGATTAGCCGAAACGGAAAGATCGGTCGATCGGATCTACGATCTTGAGTTGAAAGATAAGAACGGCGTTGTTCACGCGCAGATCGAGAAGACGCTGTACATTAAAAAAGTTAAAAGGTGAAAAAGTTAAAAGGTGAAAAAGTGAAAGAGTTTAAAAGTGAAAAGGGGAACACGGTGAAAGTGTCGATACCTGCTTTTTCACCTTTTAACTTTTTAGCTTTTTCACTTTGTTTATGAAGCGTTGTATCTGGCCAAAGAACGAACTTGCGATCCGCTACCACGATGAAGAGTGGGGAGTGCCGCTGCATGACGACGAGAAGCTATTTGAATTTCTTATCCTCGAAGGGGCACAGGCCGGATTGAGCTGGGACACGATCCTTCGCAAGCGCGAAAACTATCGCAAGACGCTCGACGGTTTCGATGTGAACAAAGTGGCGAGATACACGGACAAGAAGATCGAGAAACTTTTGCAAGACGAAGGCATAATCCGCAACCGTCTGAAGATAGCCGCGACGATCACAAATGCGAAAGCTTTTTTGGAAGTGCAGAAGGCGTTTGGTTCGTTCGATAAATACATCTGGTCGTTTGTCGATGGAAAGCCGATCGTAAACGAATGGAAAGAGACGTCGCAGATCCCTGCGACATCGCCGGTCTCGGACACGATCAGCAAAGATTTGAAACAGCGCGGGTTCAAGTTTGTCGGTTCGACCATCATGTATGCGCACATGCAGGCGACCGGGATGGTCAATGATCATCTGGTGAGCTGCTTCAGGTACAAAGAATGCTGATAGACGAATTTTTGTCTGAATACGATTTTGTTGAGAGGCACGACATTTCGATCCATGCCGGTGCCGCCGATATTTACCGGGCGGCGAACGAGGTGGATTTTAGCGAATCGTTCATCATCAAGTGGCTTCTTCGCCTCCGCGGAATGTCCGGGACTAACGTGACCTTAAAGAGTATGAAAAGGTCTCGGTTCGAGATCCTGGGAGAAACGCTTAACAAGGAAATGGTTCTCGGGCTGGTGGGAAGATTTTGGACCTTGCAAGGTGATCTGAAAAAGATCGATGCCGAGAGCTTTAAAAAGTTTGACACGACAGGCTATGCAAAAGCAGTTTGGAATTTCTCGCTTGCAAAGGACGGTGATGAGACTCGGCTGTCGACCGAGACTCGAATCAAATGTCTAGACGCGGAAAGCCGCCGAAGTTTTGAATGGTATTGGATGTTGATACGCCCGTTCAGCGGACTAATCAGAATGGAGATGCTGAAGACGATCAAGAATCGGGTCGAGATGTCCGCACAACCAGCGGTAGTGGGGAGTTGAATAGCAAAGTCATGAAAAGATTACTAATTGTTGCGGTAATTTCGCTTTCGATATTTGGCGGTACCGCCGTGGATGCGCAGGTGACGGCCATCCGTGCCGGGCGGATGATCGACCCGGAGACTGGGAAGATCGAGGCTAACCAGATCATTCTGGTCGAAGGCCGCGACATCAAGGCCGTCGGCGCAAATGTGGCGATACCGTCGGGTGCGATGGTTGTCGATCTTTCGAAGTTTACGGTGATGCCCGGGATGATGGACGCGCACGCGCACCTCTGCATGAACACGCAGCACAAACGTGACGCAAACAGCTACTACATCACAACTCTGCTTGATTCGACGGCCAAACGAGCGATACAGGGAGCCGTTAACGCCCGCTCGATGCTGGAGTACGGATTCACGACCGTCCGCGATATCGGCAATGAAGGGAACTATGCGTGCGTCGAGGTTCGGAAGGCGATAGACGAAGGGACGATCGACGGGCCGACCTTCATTACCGCTGGCCGCATCATCGCTCCGTACGGTGGCCAGTTTCACCTGCAGCCGGATAAGCAGAACCTCGCCGAGCCGGAATATTTCTTTGCCGATACGCGTGATGAGATCAGGAAGGCTATCCGCCAAAACCTGCATTACGGCGCCACGGTCATCAAGCTTGTTGTTGACGATCAGCGGTACATTTATTCAGTTGAAGATATTAAGTTCGCGATTGAGGAAGCACATGCCGCGGGTGTAAAGCTGGCCGCACACGCATGGACGGCCGCGGGCGCATTGAACGCCGCGAAGGCGGGCGTGGATTCGATCGAGCACGGGGTGGCGATCACGGACGAGGCGATCGCCATCGCCAAACAAAATAACGTAGCCGTGGCGCCGATTCCGTTCACCGAGACCGACGCGGTCCTGAGCGGAGCTCCGGGCAGCAACAAAGAAGCGAACGAGAAGATGTTTATCGATCCGGTTCGACGTATGCACAAGGCCGGCGTGACACTCGTTTGGGGACCAGATGTGATCTTTAATACAAAAGACCTGCCGCGGGGAAAACTGTCGATCGACACGGTGGATGACTGGAAGATGACCGGCATCCCAGCGCTCGCGATCCTGCAGGCGTTGACAACGAATCCGGCGAAACTGCTCGGCGTCGAAAAGACCCACGGCTGGCTAAAGCCGGGCTTTCGCGCCGA
>JBBKXD010000116.1:0-12431 GCA_037969295.1 Pyrinomonadaceae bacterium
AGCAAATAAAAATACTTGAACGTCTCGGCGAACAGGAAACTCTGCATCGCGTCCGACTTTTCTTTCGTCACGACGCTCTTAAGATGAGCGTAGCCGATATCGGTCCGGCAATGCTTCACGAAATCTTTCCACATCTGCTCGCCCATTGCGAGATACTTCGGATCGCGGGTGAACTGGTAAAGGTAATACGTCGATTCGACGATCTCGGGCCGCAGCGGATATCCCGCATGCTCGACCTTGCCCGTTTTATAGTTATAAACCTCAGGCTCGATACCGTGCACCTTCCACATCTTGAACATCGAATCCTGCAACGCCCGGGCCCTGTTAAGATCACCGTCAAGCGCGAGCACGGCCGGGAAGAACGCATCAAGGGCCCCGGTCGTTGTCGCCGTCCGCTTGCCCGTGTTCATGTCAGCGTGGCCGTACCAAAGATCACCGATGATGATCGGTCCCGTCACGTTCTTCCTGCTCATATTCTCGCCTTCGTCGGCCAGATACGAGTTGATCTTGTTGATCGAATCTTCCCACATCGATTGGCAATCTTTATCGCCAAAGAGCCGTGAACACTTCAGAAGATACTCGTAGTACGAGTCGATCTCGGCGCTGATGTGGCTGTCGGAGTTAGTCCACTTCCCCGTCTCGACATTGATGTTCGTACCGACGAGACCGATCGGCGATCGACGTTTGTAAGTTTCGACAAGCGCTCGTTTCGCCTTGTCGTAAAAGATCGGCTTTCCGGTGAGTTTACTAAGCGTGCCAAACTCGATGATCAATGTTCCGGTTTCCGCAGGATTAGAAACTTCGCCACGTGTCTTCCCTGTTTTGAGATTCACAAATCGATACGGCAGACCGGTCGGCGATTCGAAAACCGGAAGTAGACGTGTGCCGAGATCCTCGGCCATCGCGAGCAGTTTCTTATCGCTTGTGATCTGATAACTCGAGAGCAACCCACCGAGCAGCCGTATCGTTATCTCAAAATTCTGGACGTCGAAATCTTTGTCGAACTTAAGATTCTCTGTGATGTACTTTCGGGTCTCGTCGGCTTCTTTCTTGAAGCCCATGATGTACATCGTGTCGAGCGCGTCGACCGGCGTCATGAGGAGCGGCTCGGCGTACCAATTGTGAAAAGACTTGCTAAGCGGCTTTAGATCGTCGTTGCCCCACGCATATTTCTTATATCCGTTCCAGGCATGGAGAAATTCGGTTTTTACCTCGGCAGCGAGTTGTATGCGATCCGTTTGCGCAAATGCACTCGACGTAACAAAGAGACAGAGCAAACCCGCGACTATCTTCCACATACCTCTAGTTAGCATTACAAAATTAATAATTACCTCATTACGAAATTACTCTCGATTGATGAGCGGCGCTTTCCCTGGGTAATTGTGTAATGGAGTAATTATTAATTTTGTAATTACTCATCGATCACCGGCTCCTGCTTTCTCGATCTTCGTCGATCGGCCTTCCATTGCTTGCGCACCGCGGCAACGTCGAACTTGTCGCGCTTTCCGTCGCGCATGTTCTCGATCTCGTGCTGTACGCGCGCCGCGACAAGACGATACGCTTCGGTGTTCGGCACGCCTTCGGTCATCTTGTGAAGTTCGTCGTATTCAAGAAAGTGTCCGACTTTTGCACCGATCTTCGCTCCAAAACTGCTGCCTTTGGGAATGATCGTTCCCTTTGGAAACGCATCATAAGTTCCCCAGATGTAGATTGGCAGGATCCCGATCTTCTGATTCAGGGCGAGGTAGCCTATGATCGGTTTGAACTCGGCGACCTGACCCGATTCCTGCCGTCCACCTTCCGGAAATATCAATGCGTTGTAGCCTTCGTTCAGGATCCGTGTCACATGCCGCAGCGATTGCCGCAAGCCGCCCGTGCGCTCGATGGGAACGAGCGTCGTAAAGTTGTTCATGTACGCTCGTTTGTATTTCGTATCGAACCAGTAATCTGCCGCCGCGACCGCGACGGTCTGATCGGCAACCCCGGGCCCGAGCGCCTTTTTCACCAGGCCGGTGTCGATATGCGATGTGTGATTCGGAGCGACGATGAAATTCACATGCTGCGGAACGTTCGATTCGCCCTCGATCCGTGTATCGAGCACTCCCTCGTAAAGAGTATTCTGCGCAAAGCTGACGACGGCGTTTCCGGCCCGGCGGACTAGCGACGGGATGACGATGTCTTCGTCTTCCTTCTTCTCTTCGGACTTTGGTTCGTCGGCAAGCCTTTTCGATTTATCAACTCGCTGAACTGCGGTCAGCAATTCGCGAACGGTTTGAACCTCATTCAAAGTATCGGGCAAAAGTACGCGGCCTCCCGCGTCTTCGACCGCGGCCTGCAGCTCGACGAACATTAGTGAATCAAATCCGAGATCCGCGAGCTTGTCTTCGATCGCAATGTCCGAAAGCGGACGATTCGAAACCGTCGCAACGATCTTCCGGATCCAGAGCGCGTTGTCGTCTCCCTTGGACTGAACGACAGCATTCGTCTTTTTCTTGGAACGTTCTTCTAATCCCTGCAGCATCTCGACGACCTCAGGCCGTTTCACTTTTCGCGTAGCGGTACGCGGCAATTCGAACGGCGTGATGTGCAGGATCTTAACGCGTTTGAAGAACGCGAGCCCGGCCGATACTTCGCGGAAATGACCTTCAACTTTCTTGTTCACCTCGGCCCGTGAGAGTGCGATGTCGTGTTCATAGTCGGGCACGACCAGGGATGCGATCTTCTCGCCGCCGTCGTCGTCGGACAAGCCAACGACGCTTAGCTCTTTAATAAATCCAGACTTGCCGTACAGATCCTCGATCTCGTCCGGGTAAATGTTCTTACCATTCGAGTCGATGATCACATCTTTCGACCGGCCGACGATGAATAGATTTCCGTCCTCATCAATTCGGCCTAGATCGCCGGTCTTTAGCCAACGATCCTGCAGCACAGCCTCGGTGGCCGCTTCATTGTTGTAGTAGCCAAGCATCACGTTCTGTCCGCGAGCGAGGACCTCGCCGACGCCGTTATCGTCGGGGTTGTCGATCTTTACTTCGACGCCGGGAAGCGGTTTACCGACGCTTCCGCGGAGCAATTTATTTCCCGGCCGCGCAACCGTAAGTACCGGCGAAGATTCGGTCAGCCCGTATCCTTCGAGCACCGTAAAACCGAGACCATGCAGGTCCTTCTGCACCTTCTCGCTCAACGCCGAACCGCCAGAGATCAGATATCGCATCTTTCCGCCCATGCCTTGATGGATCGGGAAAAAGACGATCGGGCCGAGATTGAAGGGCGTGTTGTCGCGGATCCACGCGTTGAACTCGATGACGTTGTCGGCCAGATCGGCGATCCAGTCGCCGCGTTCACGAAGCCGTGTCTTGATCCGCCGGTGCAGCATCTCCCACAACGCCGGCACACCGACCATCCCCGTCACGTGTCCGTTTTCGATCGCGTGTGAGAGAGCTTCGGAAGTAAGCTCCTCGAGGTATGTGATCTGCGTTCCGTTCGAGAACGGCGTCAGGAATCCGGCCGAAAATTCAAACGTGTGATGCATGGGAAGCACGGACAAGATACCGTCCGTGAGGTCCATATCGAGGACACTTGAGAGCATCGAGATCATGTTCGTGAAATTCTTGTGCGAAAGCATCACAGCTTTCGGCTTACCGGTCGTGCCCGAAGTGAATATCAGCGACGCCACGGAGTTCGACAAGATCTTAGCCGGTAGAAGCGCCATCCGCTGTGCTTCTTCGGTTTCGCTCGGCATTTCGAACACTTCGTCGAAAGACCAAATTGCAACGCCGGCATCCTGCCGGCCTTCCTTGCCAGCAAGATGCTGGCGTTCCATCGCTTCGTCCACTTTTGCTTTCAGTTCCGGATTTTCACCCGCGAGCTTCGACGATATCACGATCGCCGACGCTTCTCCCGCTTTCGCAAAATTCACGATCTCTTCGATAGAGCTCGCGGGATCGATCGGTATCGCCGTTGCTCCCGCCTTTAGAATCCCGAAGTAGGTCATTCCCCATTCGGGCATGTTGTTCGAGAAAAGGATCACGCGGTCGTTCTGCTGGATCCCCTTGCTGGCAAGAAAACCTGCGGCACGCAACGTCAGTTCGCGAACATCTTCGAATGTGTACTGCTCTTTTCGTCCGTTACGTTCGATCCGCATAGCAACGCGCGTCGCGAAACGTTTCGTCGAAGTGTCGAACAGGTCGAGCAGATCGCTGTAGGTATAAGACCTTCTTTCCTGGATCTTTAGTTCTTCTTCCAGCGTCGGCAGCACCCACTTTCGCATACCCGGGAAGTGAACGTTCAGCCAGTAGTCGTACCAGTCGAGTCTTTCCGGATACCACGGCAGCAGATGTTTTTCCTTATCTTTGATCACCGACTGCAAGGCCCGCACGTTGTCCGAGCGGTAGAGATACTCGTTGTCGATCATGAACGGCTTGAACATCGCGAACGCATCCATCGTCTCCTGCGTCATTCGCTCGAAACCTTCGACCGACTTCTTGAGATCGGAGACGATATTTCCGATCCGTCCACCGCCCCATCGCGGACTCGCTTTATCAAGGATCTTATCGGCGCGCTTTGCGATCTTATTAAGCATGGGCGCAGACGCGAGTTCGTAGGTCCGCTGTTTCACGGTTTGCGTCTCGACCATTCCGGCGAGTTTGTTTGCGATCTTGTTACCCGTTTCCTTATCTTCGAAATGCTGCCGCTTGTACAAACCGACTAGCCCGACGATCCGTTTCATGTCGTTCGGATTGGAATCGCCCGACGATGCCTGGAAAACAAGCGGCGGATTATCGTCGACAAGCGCGTTCATCGCCGCGCCGAGAATCGCACCCGAGACCATGTCGACCGGAATAATATCGAGGACCAGTTTTTCGTTTACAGGAATTATCGGCTGGCCGCGGAGCGCGATCAGGATGAGAGGAGCCGTTGTCGTGAACCCCTCGTTCCAGCCCGGAAACGGATAAACATTCGACGATTCGACGATCGACGGACGAACGAGAATCTTCACGATGTCGTCCTGCTGAGCGATAATCTGCTCAGCGAGGGATTTCGAATATGTATAGATATTCGTCCAGCCCCAATACTCGGCACGTTCCGCCCCGAGCTCGGTCGTCCGCTCGCGTATCCACATCTTGCGTTCGCGAAAGATGGCGGATTTCAATTCCGACTCGTCGTCCGGATCGCGCCCCTCTTCGATAAAACGACAACGTGCAAGCTCACGAAACTTCGCGGCCTGGACGGCATCGTCAGCTTCCTGCCTGGCCTGTTCGCTAAGCCGGGCGCAGTCTTCGACCTCGCGATTCACATCGAACGTCGTTCCGATAAGCTCGTTCTTTCGCGGAAAATATCCGACGACTGGCTCGTTCTCCCAGATCGCCCCGCTTCGCTTACCCGCGACAAAGCAGGTCGAAACATGAACAAGCCGCGGCTTTTTCATCATCCGCGCCATCTTGAGGATGTTGTTCGATCCGACGACGTTCGTCCGGAGCGCCGTCTCGAGCGGCGGGTTGAATGTGACGTTACCGGCACCATTGATGATGATGTCGGTGTCCTTCATGATCTTCGCCGCTTCCTTTTCGTCGAGCCCGAGATATTCGTTACCGACATCGCCGTTCACAGGAATGACCTTGGACTTAATGAAAGCATCGAATCCGTCACCGTACTTCTCCCTTAACGGATCGAAGGTCGGGCTTGTGACGATGCTCGTCCAAAATCGCGTGGTTGATTCGTGTTGGTCCCGCGCCCGCACAGTCGTGTAAACCTTTCCGATATCGGGAAAGTTATTGAGCAGCATCGACAGTGTCACCTTCCCGACAAAGCCGGTCCCGCCGATGAAGAAGATCTTCTTACCCTTGAATATTTCTGTTGGTGAAAGTTTCATTAATTAAAGTACTCAATCTGACGTCTAATTCGGGAACGAAGTTCCAAATCCGTTCCGGGCGCGTACTGAATCTCGGTCTTCATTGTTCCTCGGATCAGCCCCGTTCACGAGGCTCTCCGCGCCCACGTGGGCAGCCAGTGACGTCGTTTACTCGGTGGTCGGCGCCGGTCAAGAAATCCAAAGGGCGCCCACGAGACCTAGCCGTCAAGTCGTCCCGACAAAAAAAGATTCTTGCACCTAAGTATTTTGCTCGACGATAGTTTCACACTACGAGACTGCCTCTTTTAGGCGCTCCCTAAGCTTTTTAAAGTCAATTTCATTCAGGCGAACCGCCTCCATGAATAGCTCGATCGTCTTATGAGAAGGATCGTTTGGATGGGCCCGTTCCGTCAGAAAATATACACCGATATTTTCCAGGATGCCGACCTTATCCAATTGTGGGCCAAGCATCGATGCCGAAATGTTTAGCTTGCTTATCACTGCAACGTTGTAAGTAACTCGCTCGTCGAAAATATAAGACTTAGAAGTAGTCCCGTCGAATAGTTTCGCCTCGCACCCTCTGATTTCCTTCACTAAAGCAGATTTACCCGCACAAAACTCTAGAAACCCGCGGCGATTCCATCCCAAATCCATTTTCAGATCCCACAACTGTGTTAGTCGATTCTGAAGGCCAATAGCCACATCGGGATAAAGGGATTTACGCCGCCCCTCTTTCGAAAACGTAATCGGTTGATCGATGAAGACTCGCCCATCCAACTTCCCAATCTCAGGTAAATTCCTAAGAACAAATGCAGCAAACAGGTCTTCAACCTGGCTAGCTACTGTATGGTTGCGGCCGCGGCGAATTAGTTCATCCGGGTAAATTGAGGTTCTTGCCTTTCTGTATAACGTAGCCACCTCTTTTACAAACTCTTTATCTTCCATTCCTTTCCAATCCCACGATCACAATGAAGCGCTTAGGAACTCTGGCCGAAGTTCCGTCGCGTTAGCGACGGCCGAACAAGCAATTTCGAGCGGCTATGCCGCCCGATGAGCGGAAAGGCTCCGCCTTTCCGTACGACACCTTAGAAATCTCCGGAGGCTCCGCCTCCGAATCGAGGCAGAGCCTCGTCAAATTAGGGGGAGCCCAACGGTGAGCCCGAGGCTCACCGCTCATCGGGCGGCACAGCCGCGAAGACCCACAGGTGTGGCGGCGGAGCCGCCTATCCAAATCATCGCGTTAAGCCCGCGTCGCTCTTACCTCTAAATACTCACTCTCAACCTTCGTCGTTCCATCCGTCGCCTGATTCGCACCTTCCCAAAGAGCGACGAGATCCGAACGCAGTGCCGCCTGTCCTGCTTCATCAAGCGACTCGAACGCTTTCTGCGTCGGGCCGAAATATTTTCGGAAATGCTCGACAACTTCGGCCGGAGCGAATGGATAGCGGAAAACGATCTTTCGCCTCTCCATTTTTAGGTCCGAGATACCATCGGCAAATCGCCCACGGACCGTGTCTTCACTTCCCCAAAGAACCGGCGGCGTCATTCCCGGCGGCGGCGGTACGTGTTTCGCACCTGTCTTGAACATCTGACCGGTGAACGCCTCCGGCGCCCAGTTTCCCATAGCGATCATGCCGCCCGGTTTGCAAACTCGTTTCAATTCACTCGCCGTGACCTCGGGACGCGGCGCGAACATCGCTCCGAACATCGTGATCACCACATCAAAGCTCGCGTCGTCATACTGCATCGCTTCGGCGTCGCCAACTTCGAATTTCGCTTCGACGCCTTCGGCTTTCGCGCGGGCAGCGGCCTGTTCGATCAGGTTGGGTGCGATGTCAACTCCCGTCACATCAGCCCCGGTTCTTGCAGCGGGGATCGCCGTATTGCCCGTTCCGCACGCAACATCGAGAACCTTCATTCCCGGTTTAAGATCGAGACGTTCGACGAACTCGGTCCCGCCGTCAGCGATCGCCTTTGCGATCTCACCAAAATCGCCCGCGATCCACATACCGCGAAGCTTGCCTTTTAACGCTTCCATTTCGGGAGACATCTGTGTGCTTTGCATTCTATTTACCTCCGGACCTCTTTTTCTTTGTTTCGACGAATCCGATCTTCCGCTTGAGAAATTTCGGCTCGCGCATTATCTCGCTCAGGAGCTCAGACACGACACCGAACTTCCGGCCATGGTGATCAGTTACCTTTTCCAGTTCCTCAACTCGTTCGGCCAGATCCTGATGCAGCGCCAACATAGCCCTCATCTTTACGAAAGCACGCACGACGATGATGCTTGCTGCAACCGCCGTCGGGCTATTAAGAACGCTCGCTAGCATTACGGCACCATGTTCTGTGAAGACGAATGATCCGTATTTGCTGTATTTTCCACGTTTTGATTTGTCTAAGGTCACAATTTGTGATCTTAGAGATTCAACATTACGAGTCTCGTCAAGCGTCAATTCGAACAGGAAATCATCGGGGAAACGATGTCGATTACGCCGGACAGCTTGTTTCAGAGCCCTCGTCTCGACCTGGTATACTTCAGCCAAATCGCTATCTAACATCACTCGCTGTCCACGAATGACGTAAATCTTTTCTTCGATCTCTTGAATTGCGGCAATCGCGGCATCTTGTTCCTTTTTCGAGGCCATAATCTCAATCGACCGCGCTCATTTGATGTCACAATCTGTGACTCCAAACAAACTCATCACTCTTCACTTAGTCCGTCACGTTACACAACCCGATCATCGGCTGGTGGAGCATCGTGATCTCGGCGTTGCGGCCCATGTATGAGCGGCCCATCGCGATCGCTTCGGTCAGATTGTCCGCCCGTTCCCAACCGAGCAGTTCGGGAACATGTGCATTTTCGGCACCGGCGACGATCACCTTGCCGATGTGCTGACGTCCGTTCTCGCCCCAGTACCACATAAAAAACGGATGCGCTCCGTGATATGCATTGCCGCGGCGATACATCTCGACGTACGCCGGATTTGTCGCAAACTCGCGCTCGTATTTTTCGCGGAGGAAGAAAGCATCGCGCGATTCGGGCAGCAGGCGATGAAAGAATTCGATATACGATGGATGGAAATTGTGATCGAACTCGTCGAAGCACGGATGCGTGATGATCATCACTCCGCCTTTCCTCAGCAGCGGTTTATTGCGATACATGTTGAAGTGATAGCCGAGCGCCATCACCTGCACGAGCAATGGATTAAGTGCCGAATACACGTTGTACGGTGAGATGTCCGGTATCCCCGAGATCAGAATGTCGCACTGGCCTTTTACAGGGATCTCGTACTGTCGGTAGTTCAGCTCGAGTATCTTCTCATGCACCGGTTCGGTCTTTCCCGCGTAGCATCCGATCAGTTCGTATTGCGCCGGAATCGCGTGGAGCATTTTCCGTCTCGCGCTCCGCGGCATCTTTGAGAACGTGCGGGCCATCGCTTCCCACTTCATCCTGTCCATGAACGAGAACTCGTCCTCGTTCCGGGTCAGGATGTCGTAGCCCTCGGGAAACATCTTGTTATTTAGCGCCGTCTCGATGTGAAAAACCTTGCATTGCTCGTCGACGAGTTTTCCGAGCCTGATAACCTTGTGATTGAGCTCGGACGCCGGCGGGTCCATGTAAGAATGCGAATCGCGGATAGTCTGCGGCTCATGATGGGCGCGCAGCGATTCGTAATCGCACAAACCGACCGCAACGGACTTGTGCCCGCCGTCCATCGGGACGAGGTTGATATTCAGGTAAATGAGCAGGTCGCTTTCGATCGCACGCTTGTTCACGCGCAGCGGTTCGTTGTGACGCGTGTGTCCGAGCGTGATGAGATTGTCGTCGTCCTCGGCGTCGTGGTTGTAATAGCGATCGGGATGATATTCATTGAATATGTCCGTACCGACCATCCGCTTCATTTCCCACTCGGTCATCTTCCGATGAAGCGAGTTGGCGATGATCAGGTGTATGTCGTCGACGCCGTTCGCACCGCACATGTCGAGCACGACCTCGAGCATCGTCTGACGCATGTCGGGCGTCGCCATCGGCGGCAGCGGAAGCGAGATATCATCCATCGCTATCGTCACGCGCAGTCCGGGTTCAAGCAGCGCATACAGCGGCTCCATCTCGAGCGGATGATTAACGGCGTAACGGATCGCGGCTTCGCGGTTCGGCAGACCCTTGATCGGCGGGTTCGGATAGATCACACGCGTCCCGATCGGGATGTCTTCGAGAATAAAATCCTCACCATTCGGCATTATCCGCGGTGCGGAATCTTTGTCGATGTACACGATCGATTCGTGTGTTTTTCGTCTTAGCTGTAAGGCCATAAGAATTTTTTAGTATCGAATCTCAATGTATCGATCAGCATACGGAATAATTATTTCACTTGGATACCTTTCGACAATCGCCTTTTGTTTGTCGCGTTCCTCTATAAGCCTTTCCGTGACCTCAGCCAGGCCAATTTCGGCATTAATTAAATTGACGTCGTTATCCGACTTCTTAACAAATATGAAACTCTCATACCCTTCACCGTTATCGAATTTCGTCAAATAGTCGAGGTGATAAACCGTTTCATTTAGGTCCTCATCGAATTGTGGTTGAGCGCAGCTAACGAATTCCCACGACCGAGCTTTTCCATACTCTGAGAAATCCTTGAATATTTCTTTAAATATGATCTTCTCCCAGTATTCATCTCGTCTGCCTTTAGAAAGATCTTCACGAAGTTCGTCGAATTTTTGATTTTCAAGTCGATCTCGAAATCGTTCAATTGCACTTGCAATCAAATTTGCTTCAGTCTTATTCAGCCGATATGAATTATGCGCAGCCACGCTTACATAAAAGAAATCCAAGTTGTACAGAGCTATCAGCGCCAATGTCGCGATTCCAATTGAAAACAAGACGGGTTTCTTCATACCACTCTAAAGCCGCGGTCGGTCGCTTCGCGACCGATGCAGGCAAGGATGCCTGCGCTCCAGTCATTTAAGATCTAAGACTGCCCAGTCGTGTTGACGTGCTGTTTGCTTCAAACGAAAATCCGGATTTACGGCGACCGGATGCCCGACGATCGAGAGCATCGGCAGATCGGATATCGAATCCGAGTAGGCGTATGACTCAGACAGATTGATATCTTCTCGCTCGGCGTACTCGCGGATCCATTTCGCTTTCGTCGCCGACGCCATGACAGGCGGCAGGACGCGGCCCGTCGCATAGCCGTTGACGAACTCAAGACGGTTTGCCACACAGTCGTCGATCCCAAGATGGTCCATAAGACGCTTGACAGTGAAATCGAGTGCTCCCGTTAAAACGACCTGGCGCTGGCCGATCTTTCTTCCCTGTGCGATCAGCTCAGCTGTTCCCGGAAAGATCGCCGGTTTCAAAACTTCTTCAAAAAGTTCGTCGGAGAAGTAGCGAAGTCGGTCCTGCGAAAAGCCTGCGTAGCTGCGAAAAAATACTTCGTTGAAAACGTTTCGGGAATAGAGGTCGGTAATTCCGAAGAATGGAAGCTTTGCGAGCGTACCGACGCTCTTCTTTGCTGTCTGCCACAGGCCCTGTTGGCGCTTCGCATAAAACCCGAGCGTGTGAACCAGGTTCGTGCTGACCAATGTCCCTTCAAGATCGTAAAAAGCGGCTGCTTTTCCGTTTTTTTTCATGCGAGCAGTGTGCTATGTTAATGACGCTTTTCGTCGAATATCGAAATACTACCACGCATTTGGAAAATTGTGACATGAAGCGGGGCAAACTTTACGTTTTGATTACAATTGTAATTACATGGTGGGCACTTTCTGCATGCTCGTCGGAATCCACTGCCAGTATTCCGACAAGACGAGTCTCGCCTGAAGCGATTCAGAAGGCGCTCGCCGACTCGGAAAATCTCTTCAAAGAGCGAGAAGATCTCGATAAGCTCCGTGTCGCGATCAAGACGCTGACAGCGGTCCGGGATCCTGATAATCGCAATTACCAGGTCGAATGGACGTTCGCCAAATACAACTATTTCCTCGGAAAGTTTACGCCCGATGAGGATGAAGCCGAAGGGGCGTTCGGTCTCGGCCGCGACGCGGGAAAGATCGCCTCGCGCGTCGACCAGCAAAAGCCGGATGGATATTTCTGGTATGCAGCCAACCTCGGCGAACTTTCAAAGCGAAGCCCGATCACAGTAGGTTTGAGCTCCGTCGACGACATACAGGAAGCGATGAACAAGGTTATCGAGCTGCGACCGGACTATCAGGGCGCGAGCGCCTATGACGCTCTTGCCCAGGTCGAACTTGCCACCAGGCTTAAAGGCGGCGAAGCTCAAAAGGCGGTTGATTTCCTCGAAAAAGGTTTGCAGCTCGCACCGGACAATACGAATATCCGCCTGCATCTGGGTGAAGCCTATCTCGCCGTAAAGCGCGATGCTGACGCGCGGAAACAGCTCGATCATCTTTTACAGATGAAACCGAACCCCGAGTACATTCCCGAGCATCGCGAGAACGTCGAGAAAGCCAGGAAGCTGATAGCGACTAATTTCTAAATGCCTTTGGGTTCAGATTTTTTTGAACGCGGATTGAGCGGATGAGGCGGATTTGGGCGGATAGGAAAAAGCTAGGTTGACAT
>JBBKXD010000117.1:0-11941 GCA_037969295.1 Pyrinomonadaceae bacterium
CTCGTTATTGTTCTCGCTATCCTCTCGGTGTCTGGAACCGGAGGGCTCAAATTTTGGGCGCCGTGGGCGAACTCGCTGGTCGGCGTCTGGCTGCTGTTTGCGCCGCTCGTCTTCTGGTCGCCCACGTCCGCCGTTTATTCCAACGACACGCTGGTCGGAGCGCTCGTCGTCGTCTTTGCCATCCTCGCGCCGGGGATGCCGATGGCAAAGGGGATGAGCATGGAGCCGGGACCGGACGTCCCGCGCGGCTGGTCATACAACCCGTCGAGTTGGCCGCAGCGGGCGCCGATCATCGCTCTCGCGCTCGTCGGTTTTTTCCTCTCGCGGCAGATGGCCGCTTTCCAGCTCCAGCACATAACGTCGTTTGCCGATCCGTTTTTCGGACTCGGGACGGTCAGCGTTCTCACATCCGATGTCTCGCGCGCCTTCCCGATACCCGATGCCGGGCTGGGTGCATTCGCCTACATGATCGAATTCCTGATGGGCTTTATGGGCGACAAGGCCCGGTGGCGGACGATGCCATGGATGGTCACGTTTTTCGGCATTCTCGTTGTGCCGCTCGGCGTCGTCAGCATCACGCTCATCGTTCTGCAGCCGATCGCGGTCGGAGCATGGTGCACGCCGTGCCTCATCGCCGCGGCCGCGATGCTTGTTATGATCGCGCTCACGCTCGACGAGGTCGTGGCGATGCTTCAGTTTCTCGTTCAGGCACGGCGCGAAGGGCAGTCGCTTTGGCAGGTATTCTGGGCGGGCGGCACGTTGCGCGAGTCGCCTGAAGCTGCCGCCGTTGCCGTCCGCCCAGACGTGGTTAGTCCGGGAGCGATGGTCTGGGGCGTGACCCTGCCGTGGAACCTGCTCGTCAGCACGGCGCTGGGACTCTGGCTCATGTTCGCACCAGCCGCTCTCGGCAGCACTGGAATGGCGGCCCACAGCGACCACCTTATCGGCGCGCTGATCGTCACCGCCGCCGTGATCGCTCTCGCCGACGTCGGTCGCGCCGCGCGCTTTATCAACGTGCTTTTCGGCTCATGGATAATCGTCGCGCCGTGGATTTTGGGTGGGGCGACGAATCGCTCGAAGTGGAACGACTTGATCGTTGGAGTGCTCGTCATCTTGCTTAGTTTTCGACGCGGCAAAATTGGCGATCAGTACGGCGACTTCCAAAGGTTTATCCGAAGGGCGGCATGACGATGGAAATAAAGCCAATCTAAGGGAAACCCTTAACGAAATTTAGCCGTTGGATCTGTAGACGAAGATCCGCATGAGTTCGGGGCTCGAGGAAACAAAAACGGGGTCGATGTTAGATTTGGTTGTGGTAAATATATGTATTTATATGTGTTTTATGGAGCCGGTGATAGGACTTGAACCTACGACCTGATGATTACAAATCAACTGCTCTACCAACTGAGCTACACCGGCAAGGCGTGCGGGGCGACGCGGGCAAATTGAGATACTAGCAAGTGCCGTTAATGAGCGCAAGTTTATAACCTGCTTCAGAAGGCTGTAAAAATCAGTCTATCAGGCCGTTTCGTGTCGTTAAACAAAGAAAATAGTTGTTGACGCATTTTTGCCGGAAAGGTTACGATACTACTGGCCTGGAAACTGGCCGAACCGCCATTTTAGTCCTCCGCTTCTTCATCCGGAGTTCTTCAAGTCCGACCAATTCACCGAAGTAAAAAGGAGAAAATCGTGAGATCTCAAATCGTTTGCAAAAGAGTTGCTGCGGGCACTTTCGCAGCCTTCGTAATTTTTGCTGCTACTGTGTCAGCTCAGCAGCGGACCGAAATGCCGCCGGTCACTAACCCCCTCGCGCGGAGCATGCGCGTGGCGGAGAGGAATAATTTATATTGCGCAGGCTATGTCCAGCAGTCTCCGATCGACACCAGCCGACGCATCGTTGGTGCCGTCGAAGAGCAGGAACAGTTCATGTACGCGCAGAATAATTTCGTATACATCAACGCCGGAGCGAACAAGGGCGTACAGGTCGGCGACTTGTTGAGCGTTGTTCGACCCCGCGGACAGGTTAAAACGCGCTGGACGCGGAAGGGCAGTCTTGGATTCTATGCGCAGGAAGTAGGAGCGCTCGAGGTGATCCGGGTAAAGTCGGAAGTTTCGGTGGCGAGGGTAAAAACCTCTTGCGACGCCTTCTTGCTTGGCGATCTTGTCCAGCCGATGCAGGTCCGCGTCGCGCCGGAATACACGCAGCGGCCGGCGATGGATCTGTTTGCCGATCCGTCCGGAAAAGCCGTCGGCCGTTTGTTCATGGCTCGCGATAATGCCGAAGCTCTCACCCGCGACTATATCGTGTACATCGATCTCGGTGCCGAGGACAATGTTCAGGTCGGCGATTATCTGACGATTTTCCGGCCGTTGGGCGACGGCAATCCGTATTTCGGAGACTGGGGCGAATCCGTGAGTGCACGTGATGAAGGATTCCAGAGCTTCGAATACAGAGGCGGCCGCTTTTCAAATCAAGCCGCGAGGAAAACAGGCGACACGGCCAAGGGTAAGGTCGTGACGACCGCAGCGGCGAAACATGACCGGCCGAAGATCCGAAAGATCGTCGGCGAAATGGTCATCCTTAATGTGAAGGAGAGAACCGCGACGGCCCTTATAACAAGGACCGCTCAAGAGATCCACACTGGAGATTGGGTCGAAGTTCAGTAACTCGCGAACTGTAATCGTGGCGAAATCAGAAGAGGCTGTCTGGAAGGGCGGCCTCTTTTTATTTGGGACGCTGCCTAAGGAGAACAGAGTTATTCGGATTTACCTGAGAAAGTTTGTCGAGCGTCTTTTGCAGATTATCGGTATCGTTCTTCTCGATCAGCGCGAGCGCGAGATTTTGAAGCGCATTCTCGTTGTCGGGCTTAATTGCAAGAGCAGCATTGAACTCCCTGATCGCCCGATCGATATCACGCGGAGTTCGCAAAAAGAAAGTAAGCCCGAGATCGGTGCGGACGTTGACGTCGTTCGGAGTTTTTTTCAGCACCGCGGAATACCATCGTTCTGCTTCTCCATATTGCTCGGCGTCGAAAAGAGCGTTGCCGAGCTTTACGGACGGCTCAAGTTCCCCGGGCCGTAAACGATTCGCTTTCTCGTAAAACTCGACTGCTTTGTCGAAGCGCTGGATCTGATAGTAAAGATCGCCGGCCGTCATCTGTGCTTCGAAATTATCCGGCTCGCGTTTTGCTCTCTCGATCGCGGCGGTGACTTCGGGCAGAGCTCCACTTTGCATCGGATTGTTGTCCTGAGATATGGGCGGATGGTTCGGCGGCAATCCCGAATTTGAGATCACCGAGGTATCAGACGTGGAGCTCATGTTGTCACCGACCGACGCCGACCGGTTCACACTGTTCGCAAACAGAAAGCCGACGGCGATTCCGACAACGAGCCCGCCAATTCCAAATAGTAATTTCTCCGTGTTCATACTATGTGAGCGTTATCCCTATCGACTGCAGAAAACGGTCGGGACGTTCACCGCCGATAAGTGCAAAGACGAAATCGTTTTGAATCGTCTCGACCACCTTCCCCGTCCGCACATCCTCGAGAACCAGTTCGTTTTCACGCATTTCTTTGATCGCTATCCCGAATCGCAGATCGAGGATCCCATCGTCGGCGCATTGATATAGCTGGAACTTGTTTCCGAATTTTACGGTCGGGGCAAGAAATGTCCGAACCAGCAGCGTGACCTGATTCATCTCATTCGCCGGTCGCTGGTCGATCGATGAACCGATCCGATTTGCGACCAGATCGACCGCCGCTTCGACGGCAACATTTCCGCCGCCGACCACGACGATCCGCCGTCCTCTAAATTCCGAAGGGTTCGTCAGGCTATACAAAACCTTTTGTTCCTCGCGGCCATCGATGCGGAATTTCATCTCTTCATTCGGAAGCCGAAGCCGATTCGGAGCACCGCGAAGCCCGATCGCGATAACTACGCGCCGCGCCCGGTAGGATTGTTTCGACTTGTCCTCGCTCCGTTCGGTTTCGACGACGAAATAATCGCCGTCATCCGCGCGTCTCACCGCTTTACAGCTTTCGAACTCGTTAACCGCGACCCCGCCTTCATCGAGAGCGCTGAGCCATACTTGCAGAATATTCTCACGCTGATCACCGGGAACGCGTCCGACGATCTGCTCGGCAATATCGAGACGAACCTGAGACAGTATTTCGTCCTTACGAGGAAGAAACTCTTTCTGATATGTGTCTACGAAATCGCTGCGATTTTTCGCGCTGAGCTCGGTGATGATCCGCGATCCTAATTCGGCCTTGATCTTTTCCCGAAGAAGCGGGGAGAGTTCGGCACGCAGTGCGGTCGGGATACGGGATCCAAGTTCCGCAGCTATCGCCGCGGACTCATCCGTGATCATAAGATCGAATGCCTCGCCAAGTTCTTCCGCCAACGCGGTGTAGTTTTCGTCGGCACTCGCCGGTGCGTATTTCGATTTCGAAAGTCCCAAACCGGCCGCCGGAAGGCCGCCGAACCATTCCTTTGTGTCGGGCTTGAAAAAAATATACTTTCCCTTCGGATAAGCATCGATCGTCGACAACACCTTATCCTGCTCGATCGCAACATATCTCAGCCCTAACTCTTTTGCGGATGCCGCCGCGGACGCGCCCGCCGGACCGATGCCGATGACCGCGACATCGTATTCGGCTCCCGAATCTTCTCCAGACTTTTCCAGTTCGGACGCGATGTGCGATATCACCTCGAAACCTTCCTTAACGGCGTTCTTTATCAGCGGCACACCCGACACGTCGCCGATAATGTAGCAGCCCGGAACATTCGTTTGATAATTCGCTCCGTCACGTGTCGGAGCGGGCCGCGAAACGACCGGTTTTGTCGTGTTGATGACGATGCAGGCTTTCGGATTGACGGGACATTCGGCCTGACACGCAGTGTCTTCCATGCAAAGATCCGGAGCCACCGCCGCTGCGCTTCCATCGACGATCGCCAGAACGTCGTGCGGGCAGGCGTCGACGCACGCCTGGCAGCCGATGCACCGGTCGCGAAAGATCACGGGGTGTGGGTAGCTCGGGCCCGTGTATTTTGAAATACCGAGTTCCGCAAGCTCCGAACTGGTGAGCGTTCGAATGTTCAATTTCGAAACAGCTTTCTCATCACGCGAGGCGAAAAATCCGAACGCGCGTGCAGAGTCGTTGAGAACGACTGTCAGCCCGACAAAGATCAGGGCCAGCAGCACGCTTGTCCATCCTGCCAGCGACAGTCCCCCGAACACCGGCACGTCGCCGGCGATCAGGTTCATCCAGATCAGCAAGCTGACGAACAGCAGACACGCTAGCGCTTGAACAAGTCTCATTTTTCGCTTAGTCGTTTGATCTGGTCTGTGACGACGCTGCGGCGATGGGCAACCGCGGCCTCGCCTAAAAATTCGCTCCAGCGATTCACGTCGAATGGGTGGGCGACGTGGCACGAGACGCAGTTTGCCGGGGTTGCTGCCTCGGTGTTATGACATGCCGCACAAGTCTGACGCGGCGTTTCCAGATCGATCGGGGTGAAACTGGTGTGACAGCTCGAACACGAAACGCGTCCATTAGTGTCGGCGGTCATTCCGTTCGGTGCGTTCAGACGCCCGACATGGACTGTGTGAAATTCACGGCTGCGACGCTCTTGCTCGGATTCATTTCTGGTCGCCGAAGCCTGTGCCGCCGGTATCGTCTCGGCGATCTCGCGAAACATTCCCTTCCAGATCCATTTGCCGTCACGGACCGGATATCCGAACGATCCGCCATGCGGCGTTCGCACTCTCTTTCCGTTATACGATCCGGCGTTATTGTCGTTGTGACATTGGGCGCAGGACTGGATCGCCGACGCCTTCATCTTAAATTCCATGCCCTGATGCTGAACGTGACAGACGACACAAGTAATTCCCGCCCCCTCATGAGCGCTAGTATTCGATGCATGAAACTGCTCGGCCTGATGACATCGGATGCAAGCGTTCTCGATCGGCTCGCTCGCCGCGTGACAGGTCGTGCAGGAATTAGCGTTCGAAGTTACGGCGATCGAAGTCCGTTCGATCTCAACGGCGTGCGGGATAGCGAGGGGTTTTTCGGCATAAGCCTGCGGATATCGGATGAACGCCAACAGGCCGATCGCACCGACCGCTGCAAACGCCCACAAAAAAAGACCGACACGCCACGGACGCCGCAGATCGCCGGTGGGTTTCCAGTTGACCGCGGCTTTTCCCGGTTGCGGTTTCTCGGTCGGGCGAAGCAAGCTTCCCCACTCTTCTTTTTCACGAGTGCGTTTTTCCCAAAAGACTTTTAGAACACTCGCCTTTTCCTGTGCGATCTTGTCGGCTGAAGGCTGCTCATCGGGGACAAACCTCGGCTTGTGCTCGCTTAAAGATTGGCGATTAACGATCAGCCTCAACTCACCCGATTGAATTTCCAGACGTATCACAAATGGGCCGATCTGAATTAGATCGCCATCTGAAAGGACGTCCGTCTTCCGCGGCCCAAGCATGCGGCCGTTCAGGCTCATAACGTTTGCGGTCGAGAGATTGATGACGAAGTATTCCGATTCGAGAAAGTTGATGCCCGCGTGAATTCGCGAAACCGATGAATGATCCAGACGAATGTCGCACGACCGCAGCCTTCCGAGAAAGATGGCTTCCCTGTCGACCGTTATGAAGCTCTCACTCCCCTCGAGTTGCACCGCGAATTTTCCGGATTCCTGTTCCATCGACTATCGAACGTTGAAGTAAACGACTTGCACAATATGGATGACCATTAGGACCAACATCAAAGACGTAAAAAGTACATGCGGCGCGACCCATGCCCTGAGCAAACTGTGGAGATAGCAGAGCGCGTCGATACGGCGAAGTGTAGCCGCGCTTTCGACCGCTTCCATCAAGCGGGCTTCCTCGATCCGCGACAACGTGTCGGCCTCTGCACGAAATTCCTGTCTCGCGTCGGCGAGCATCGAATTCAGATCTTCGCGTCGAAGATACTGACGAAAAAGGTAGGCCGGGCCGAGGAACTTGCGACGCACACGAATTTGGATGAGATCTTTGAGAGTTGCATTCTCTGCTTGCGCGCCGATGTCGACGAGCTGTGCCCGAAGCTCTTCGCGACGCGCCACGAGATCTTCGAGCAGCAAAGGTTCGCGTTCGATCTTTGTCATGAATCGCGGGACGACGATGTAGCAGACGGCTCCGAATATGCCCGACGCGATCACGAGATCGAAACAGATCATGAGAAGCGACGTCAGCAGACCACCCGAGTTCGTCCCGCCGTGCACGAGCAGCAACACCCCGGCGAGCACGCCGAGATAAATGTGCGACAGCATCCAGTATCGAAGTGCTCCCGCGCGACGCCGATAGATCTGCTTTCGAACCGGATAGGCCATCACCCAAACGATCGCCCCGAGCCCCGTAAGACCGCTGAGCCATCGCATCGTCAGCCACGATCCGGGTGTGAGCGCAATATCCTGCGAGAAGCGGTTTGTTGCCCAAACCACAATTCCACCGACGGCGAGTACCATTATCGTTCCAACGACATGCCAGATCACCGATAACGGATCGAACTTGTGAATGTTCACACCGATCGCATGCGTTTTAGTTCGCTCGATAAAGCCGAGAGTAGTGTTGATCTCGTCGAAGTACTCATGCGGATTGACCCGCACCAGCGCCCCGGTCGGACAATTCTCTTCGCACGAATAGGCCGCGCGTTTTGCGTTCGGCGGATTCATCGGAGTATCGCGGCAAAGGTTGCACTTTACGGCGAGAAGATTCTCGGTCTGGGTGACCGCGTCCGGAAGTTCGCGCTGGCGAAGCGAAACATACTCAAGCGCCTTTGTGATAAATGTCTTCGGTGATTCGCTCGCCGGTTCAGGATCGAGCGGGATAAGCGAGATCGCGTTGTACGGACACTGAGTAGCACAATCGCCGCACCCGATGCAGGTCGACGGCTCGATGTCGATCTCACCGTCCGGGAAGCGAGCGATGGCACCCGTCGGACAACCCGTCATGCACTCCGGATCCTGACAATGCATGCAAACCGAAGGCGCCAGAATACTTTGCAGGCTTCGGCTTTTAACTTTGACCGGACGCTCGATATGAATTCCGCGCCGGACCAAACGCGAATGGCCGTGAACCTTGTGACAGGCGAGTGAGCAGTTTCCGCAGCGGATACACTTCGCCATGTCCATGACGAGCAGATTGACGCCATCGACAATACCGGTTTCGATCTCTTTACTGGAAGCGGCCGTCATGCGCCTATCGACGGGCGGCTCGGGAACCTCAGGATCGTCGGCGATTGAAGAGCGCCGCAACAGCGGCATGACGGCGGCATTTAATTCCCCGTCCTCGCGCAGACGCGAGACGGCGATCTCAACCACCTCGGCACGCCCGCGGACAGTCGCGGTATATTTCCAGTCACCCGGTTCGGCAACGGCTTCCAGACCCAAACATGTGCCGGCACCAAGAAAATCAAGTCCGATGGCGCGTTCAGCGTCCATCAATAGCTCGGCCGCGTTCGGGCTGATTCCCGCTCCGCTCACACGCTGGATCCATCCGTTTCTGACAAAGACCAAACGGTTGACCGGATCGCCTTCCTGGAAAAGTACATGACCTTTTTCGTAAACCGCAAAGCGTGCCGCGTCGTTCAAACGTTGAAAGACGTCGTCGGAAATATCATCCTCGGCAAAGTCCTTCAATTCATTTAAAGACAGTGATAGCCCGTACGACCGATAGTCGCGGTTTATTGCGTGGCCGAACTTTGGAAGCTTGCGCAAGAGACGCAGCGCGGGACGCGTAAATTCAAGGACGGTCGCAGGTCCGGCCGACGCCGGTACTCTTACCGTCGCCGTTCTCGGCGTCCCCGAAAGTAGAGCCATTTCTCCGAACGAGTGGCCCTCGGGAATTTCACCGATGACTTCCATCGCGGCGCTCGGCTCGGCAACCGAAGCCTCGAGAATTCCCTTAACAAGGATATAGAAAATGCTACTTTCCCAGGTGTCTTCCTGGACTATTATTTCGCCGGGCTGGAATTCGAGCAGGCGCGCGTACGGACCGATCTTGTTGTCGCGATAGGCACGGCCAAACAAGATAATGTCCATATCGAGTTCGTTTCGAAATTCGCCGTTCGGTAACTGCTCGACGAGCTCCGAAATGCTCTCGACATTTCGAAAGGCCTCGACGACGTCCTCGTGCCTTTTGATCTCACGCGGCATTTTCTTTTTGAACTGAAGCGGACAGGGCTAATGAATCTTAGCGCAAAATCACGAACAGGATAACTACGATCAAAGCGAGGAGAAGAAGGACGCCGAGCGTGGCTCCCCATTTCAGAACATTCGCAGGCGCGGATCTGTCGGGCCCAGTGTCTGGTCTGACCGGAGGATCGGGTGCCTCGGAAATGTTCAGCTCCATATCCGAGAGAACTTCGTTAAAGAAACTCTTGGTGAATGTGGCGGTGTTGTGTGTCAATTCAAATTCGGAAGCGCTGCCCTCACGTTCCACCTCAAATGAATGACTGCAGTAGGGGCAAAAGGCTTTTGCCTCATCCACAGTCTGCCCGCATTTCACACACTGCTTGTCACTCATTGCCTAGTTTGGTTTGTGACAGATCGTGCAGTCCTTGGTTGTCGCGAATCCGGCCTTCTTGATCAGATCGGGACGAACTTTCGCGGCTGCGTCGTGACATGTGTTGCAGTTAATATGGTACGCCAGCTCGTTATTAAGTTCCTTAGTCGTCGCCTTTCCGGCCTCTGAATAGGACGCGGTCGGTATGGTCTTACCGTCGGGAACGCTGTCGGTTTGAAAGTGGCAGCTGCGACATTCGTTTACTTTCTGGGCGGACGCCTTCCACACATCGAGTGTCAGCGCGACGTCGCGAGCAGAGGTTACGAGCGGCGGTTTGAGCGCGGACTTTGGCTGATCCGTGTGATGACATTCCGCACAGCTTACGACCGACTTCCCGTCAGGGCTGTATGTCTTGCTCGCGTGGTTCTCGTGGTTGAATGGGGCCTCGCCATATTCCGAAAGGCTGTCTTTACTAAGAGTGAATTCCTTCGGGATCGTCTTGTCACCAGCGGCAGGCTTCGCGGTATTCGAATTTGTCGCCGCATTCGATGCCGGGGGCGTCGGCTGCGGAGCCGTCTGAGCATGTGCGACGACCGGATCGATCTTCGCGATCGAACCGGTGGATAAAAGCAAGCTTGTGGACGTCAGAGCGAATATTGAGATGACAACTACTTTGGCGGGGTTTCGCATAGTTTGACCTATTAAAACTCGCATTCGAGGTGCGTGTCAATATTTCGAGCAGTGCGAAGGTGGGTCAGTTTTGAATTTCACTAGCTCGCTTCTGTTCGTTTCGTGTGGTTCGTTTCGTGTGTTTCGTGTGAGTTAGTTGGTTTATGTCATTCAAAAACAGAAACCACGAAATCACACGAATCACACGAATCCACGTTTGGATGCGAAGGCGTTCTAGTTTCGTGTTCTGTTTTTTTCGTGTACTTTCGTGTGAGTTAGTGGTTACAGAAATTCGGCGGCCGCCTGAAACCACGAACCCACACGAAATCACACTAACGATCCTGACATTTCAGACATATACAAACATACGGATCACACGAATCACACGAAAACACACAAAGCGCGCTTCGGAGATGATCTCATGCTCCTAAACTCGACCCACTAAGGAAGCATATCGAAGCCCGAACCGGTGTGGCACCGACGACAATTCGCAAAATCCGCTTCGCCGAATGCGCGCCGGTCATTGTGACACGTTCGACAACTGACGGCGCCGGCCCTCGCGGAAAAATGCTCGACGGCGACCGGCGCACTCACTTGTTTAGACTGCACCGTTGAAGCTCGAACGGTATGACATTCTGCGCAGCTGACGCCTTGCCGTAGCGTGTGGTCCGAATGTCTAAAGACCGCCCTGATCACGGCAGTCGTCGATGGGGTCCGCGAATACGGAGCCGTTGTGTGACAAACATTACACGATCCGATCTTGCTCTCGGGAACATGGCAGGTGAAGCATGTGGCGTGTGCCGCGATCGTGGAAGGGATCGTTTGCGACGCTCCGGCGGGGGCGTGACACGAAACGCAGCCTTGTGCCGGCAGAGCCTCGCCGCGGGTGTGTGCGGCGTGGTCGAATTTCATGTTGAAGCCTTCCCTGAACCTTGCGGGAAACGCCTTCATCGGCGCCGGGACCGTCTGCGTGTCGCTGTGACAGACGGCGCAGATGTTCGACTTCGCATTCGTGAATTCGCTCATGTGACACCCGATGCACGAATCGTGGCCGGAGTATTTCAATTCGAACGACCCGCTCTCACGCTGGTGGCACGAGTCGCAGTTGACCTGGTTGTGTGCTTCGACGGTGTGTGAGAACGTTCCGAACTTCTTCTCGGGATCGGCGATTCGCGTGGCGGCAGAAGTCTCTGTATCCACCCCCGTGATCGTCACGTCCGCACGACGCGCTTCGTTCAAGCAGCTCGCCGCGAAAATAATAAGCGCGAACATCGTGATCGAGAATTTTACCGCTGCGGATGAACTCATCTGGCTTGATGACTGGGCGGAATCTGAAATCTCCCGACAGCCGGCGCGTGACAATACGTGCATTGAAACGCCGGCTGGCGGGCAGCAATGCTTTCTTCACGCTTCGCGATCTCAGCTTTTATTTCGCCGCCATGACAAGAGCTGGTGCTGCATGTGAGGATCGGGACATCGGCGTCACGCATCGATCTCAGATCCGCGTTCTGAGTTATGCGGACGTGGCAGGTCGTGCAGTCCTTGTTCACATGATCTTTATCCTGGTGATTGAATTTCAGCGAATAGCGCTCGGTTGTATTCGTCTCGAAAAATGGCGATGTCAATCGATGGCAGCTCGCGCAATCGGTGCGAGTCGGCTCGACGTTTTGATAATGGCAATTGAAACACGAAGCGTGATTGCTCGGCTCATTCTTGAAGAATTCCAC
>JBBKXD010000118.1:0-13732 GCA_037969295.1 Pyrinomonadaceae bacterium
TTGTCGATCCATCCACGCTCGCGCTGGACAAGCATCAGCAGCGGTATCAAGGCCGAACGAGTCCGTTCAGCCGGATATTTCGCGAGATGCATGTTCATCTCGTCGATGATCTCCGGAGAGAACTCCGCCACTTCGTCAGTCTTGACGATCTTGTCTGTGTAAGTTGTCGGTGTTGCCGCTGCCATCTAGTTCGATTTACCTTCCAGAATGTCGACTCGCTCCTCCAAACTTGACGTCCTTTGTGTGTCCTCTATAACGACGTGGGCCACATCTTCAAATCGGCCCGTAAGATGGATCACCTTTGCATCGAGCCGATTCAGACCCGAGCGAAGTTCTCGGACATCGGTCTTCAAAATGCCAACATCGGTTTTCAACGTGCTGACGTCAGTTTTCAAGACACCAACATCAGTCTTCAAAACGCCAACGTCGGTCTTTACTTCTGTCATGTCGGCTGCGAAACCATCCATCTTAACGATGACGGTCTTTAGCAGCCTCAGCACCTCGGCCATATTGTTCTCTTGAGGCATGTGGAAGTCCTCCGTGTAATTTAGTTATCGATCGATTTCACCAAGCACAATATCCAAACTGCCGATGATCGCAACGACATCAGCGATCATCTCGCCCTCGCACATAACCGGCAGGGCCGAAAGATTCACAAAACTCGGCCCACGGAAATGAACGCGATCCGGTTTCGGCCCGCCGTTCGATTTCATATAAACGCCGAGCTCGCCCTTCGACGCTTCAATCGGCATATAAACTTCGCCGGCTGGAATGTTGAATCCTTCGGCGACGATCAGGAAGTGGTGGATCAGCGAATCCATGTGCTTTCGCATATCGTCGCGATCGGGAAGTACGACCTTCGGAGCATCGGCTTTGATCGAGCCGGGCTTCAATCGATCCAGAGCCTGACGGACGATCTTATGCGACTCGTAAAGCTCTCGCATGCGAACGCGGAATCGCGCCCAGACGTCCCCGTCCGTCTCGATCGGCACATCGAAATCGTAAGTTTCGTAACCGGTATAAGGATTGTCGCGACGCAGGTCAAGATCGACGCCGCTGCCACGCAGACACGGTCCGGTCAATCCCCAATCGATCGCGTCCTCGCGCGAGATACCGCCGACACCCTGCGTACGGCTTTGCCATATCGGGTTGCCGGTCGCCAGCGTTTCAAACGTATTGAGGGCGTCAGGGAAATCAGCCGAAAACTGTTTGCACCGCCGTTCAAATCCGGCGGGCAGGTCCATCATCAAGCCGCCGATTCGGAAATAGCTGGGCGTCATGCGTCCGCCTGAGGCGGCTTCGATAAGGTTTAGAATCTTTTCCCTCTCCTTAAAACAGAAAAAGAATATGCTCATTGCACCGAGGTCCAGAGCGCTCGTCCCGAGCCAGACCATGTGCGACGCGATTCGCTGCAGCTCGCACATCAGCACGCGGATAACCTTCGCACGCTCCGGGATCTCAAGATCGAGCAGCTTCTCCGCCGCCATCACATAAGCGAGATTATTTCCGAGCGGATTCAGATAATCCATCCGATCGGTGATGACGATACCCTGCTGGTACTTTTTGTACTCGAACAGCTTCTCCATTCCCGTGTGCAGATAGCCGATGTCGGGAATTGCCTTGATGACAAGCTCGCCGTCGAGTCGAAGATCGAGCCGCAGAACACCGTGCGTCGACGGATGCTGCGGACCCATCGACAGAGTCATTTCGGACTCGAGCGATTGATCGAGAACCTCGAGGCCGGGGATGTTTTCTGCTGCAGTACTCATCTCAATTTGGGATTTGGGATTTGGGATTTCGGATTGGAGATCGCATTCACGAAATCCCAAATCCCAAATCCGAATTCCCAAATCAAATTAGTTCATGCTGTACGGCTCGTAGCCGCGCAGCGGATAATCTTTTCTCAATGCGTGGCCGTCGAAGTCGCTTGGCAGCAGAATGCGCCGCAGATCTGGATGACCGTCAAAGATCACACCTAACAGATCGTAAGTTTCCCGTTCGTGCCAGTCGGCTGTCTTCCATAGTGTCGTGACGGTCGTGACATGCGGGTCATCCTCGCTTAAGAGAACTTTCAGTCGCAGACGGTTGTGATGCCGAGTTGAAAAGAGATGATAGTTAACTTCAAAACGCGGATCTTCCTCGGGTCCGCGGTCGCAGCCGCAGAGATCGGCGAGCATATCAAAGCCATGTTCGAGCTTTAGAAACCCGCAGGCGTCGACAATCGACTCGCGCGGAACAATAACCGTGACTTCACCGTGACCTTCGACCACATCTGCGACCCACGCCGCGTCTTTGGCCTTGAGTCCATCAACAAATTCCCAAACTTTCTCGATCATAGAAATTGCGTCGCATTTTGCGGAAGCCCGCACGAAGTAAGGGCGAATCTTCAGCCTCGCTTAGCCCTTACTTCGTGCGGGCTTCTGCAACAATAATCAATAGCCGTTAAGACGATCGCCGCTTTTCATGACGCGACGGGACCGTATACGGCCGCGAAACCTGATTCTGAGCAACTTCGATCTCGGTTTCCCTTTCGAGCGCCGTGCCCTCGGTCACCGGCAGCGTTCCGGGCACGATCGAGACGCGCGACTCCGGTTCGAATGTGTCGCGGCGGTCTTTGACCGATTCCTTCATTATCTTGTCCTGGAGCATCATGATCGCATGTACGAGCATTTCAGGCCTCGGGGGACAGCCCGGCACATATATGTCGACCGGAACGATCTTGTCGACACCCTGGACGATCGCGTAGTTATCAAAAACGCCGCCCGAAGTCGCGCACGCACCCATCGAGATGACCCATTTCGGCTCGGGCATCTGGTCGTATATCCGTCTTAGAACAGGTGCCATCTTTCGGGAAACACGCCCCGAAACGATCATTACGTCTGCCTGTCGGGGGGAGGCGCGGAACGTCTCCGCTCCAAATCTTGAAAGATCGTTGCGCGCAGAGACGGTATTCATCATCTCGATCGCACAGCAGGCGAGACCGAACGTCGCCGGCCAGAGGCTGCTCTTCCGCGCCCAGTTTACGACGGCGTCGAGCTTAACCGTGACGACATCGGGCAGCGATTCGAATAATGTGTTCTCTAAACCCATGATTTGATTTTGGATTTTGGAATCTGGATTTTGAATTGCCCGGAAAAACCCATTTCCTAAATCATCAAGCTGCTATCTTTGCCGGCTGCGTCTGTTCGCGACGTCTCTTTGCCATCAGCTTTGCTTCTTCTCGTACCTCGGCCCGGGCTTGCAGGCCCCAATCAAACGTTCCCTTCTTCCAAACGTATATGTAACCAACGACAAGTGTCGCCAGGAAAACCATGATCTCCAGGAATGCGATGGTTCCAAATGCGATCCCACTGATTTGCTCCGCAGCCAGTAAGCTCTTGAACGCAACCGCGAACGGGATGATAAACAGGACCTCAATATCGAACAGCAGGAAAATAACTGCGACAGTGTAGAACTTGATGGAATAGCGGTCGCGAGCCGAGCCGATCGGGTCCTTACCGCACTCATAGGGCATCAACTTGGTCGCCGTCCGTTTTCTAGGGCCGATCAGCTGCGCGACTAAGAGCTGGCTAATCGCAAAACCGATCGCCACCAGGAACATGATCCCGATCGGTGCGTACTCCATCAGATTGTGTTCAGCCATAGAACCTCGCAAGTCATCCTGAACCCAAACAGGCCCTCGACATAATCCGGCACGAAAACTAGGAAAATCGGAACAAACTCAATCGTAAGCAAAGCGCATAGGTGTGTCAAGGCGATGCTTATTGCTCTCGACGCAGTGAAAATCGAGCGATTTTGTGGAAGTCAGACTGGGTTTCGTCGACATAAATCGTTGACCAAAATTGCGGGGCTGTGGTAACTTTTTAGTGGCGATCAATTCCTCTCGCATCCCTCCCGGCTTACTCTACTTGGCCGCTTACACCGTGATCACTGGCTATAATACAGACATAGAATTTGAAGGGGTTACCTATCACGTTCAGACCGAAGACAAAGGTCTGGCGAAGCCCATCATCTTGTCCCTCGTTTATGACGGCGGGACCATTCTCGCAAGCAAGCGATTGCCTTACGACGATCTGCTGGATGGCGATTTTGATGCAGATATCCTTGCGTCACGCTTGCACCGCCAGCATAAGCTCATTTGCGCCGCGATCCAGGCCGGACGGATCGAAGACCTAAGGCAAATGACACTACGCGAGTCTGTCGCCGTGGCCGAGGCCGGCAAGGCTGTATTTGTCGAACCTGTCCACACGAACGGAAATGCGAAAACGAACGGCCACCTTGCAGATGAATTCGAAGAACTCTTTCTACCGATACCGAAACCCAGGTTCGATGGAGTTCTCGACGTGACGATCCCGCAATCAGTGATCGATCCGATCGCGCGCCCGACCAGCACTCTGCCGGCCGGGGATGTGATGCTGCCGGATGAGGCTGTCGCGATCGTCAGCGACATGAGCGACCGCCCGGCCAATAATAAATTGAGCATCGAGCTGCTCGGCGAAGCGAAGTTCAAGGGCGGCGAGCGAAAGAGCGTGACCTTTATTGTCTGTCGCGGAACGGACAGAAAGGTAGTCGCGACGGCCCAAGTGATGATAAAGATCCTTGGGTCGAGCTTCCGGCCGCTTATCTTTCATGCATCAACAGATGAAAACGGTCTCGCAACCGTGAACCTCCAGCTGCCGAATTTTAATTCGGGGCGCGCGGCTTTGCTGGCGCGGGCAGTTAGTGACGGCGAGGAAGTTGAACTGCGGCGTGCGATCACGCACGGGTAAGAGAGAAGGGGAGACTGGGAGAAAGGGAGAAAACACTATTTGAATGCTTTGTCCGATTTGAGAGAATTAAATCGGATGAAGATCACTATTAATGGCGAGATCAAAGAGCTTGAGAGCGAGGTCAATTTGGACCGCCTTCTCGAGCTCTTTTCGTTGCCGTCGCAGAGGATCGCAGTTGAGCTGAACCGCGAAGTCGTGCGGAGGAAAGATTGGCCCGCCGTCCTCGTCAAGGACACTGACAGGATAGAGATCGTGCATTTTGTCGGGGGCGGGTGAAGAAATGCGGAATGCGGAGTGCGGAATTTTAGCCGCACGAATTCCGCAGTCCGCACTCCGCATTCCGCATTTGTATTAGCAGCGCCTTTGCGTGAAAATCGAAGGTAATCCATGGCAGATTTTTTTCAATTAGCAGGGAGGTCATTCAACTCCCGCCTTATCATCGGCACGGGTAAATATCGTTCCTTTGATGAAATGAAGGCGGCGCACTTGGCGTCAGGCTCGGAGATGGTCACTGTCGCCGTCAACCGAGTTCCGCTCGACGGAAAAACCGAATCGTTTCTCGATCATCTCGATCCAAAGATGCACATCCTCCCCAACACGGCCGGATGTTACGACGCCGAGCACGCGATCAGAACCGCACGGCTTGCACGCGAAGCTCTCGAGACGGATTGGGTGAAGCTTGAGGTGATCGGCGATCAGGTGACCCTATTGCCGGACAATGAGCAAACGCTTGAGGCCGCACGCGTTTTGGTTAAGGAAGGTTTCATCGTGCTGCCATACTTTACCGACGATCTGATCATGGCGAAGAAGCTACTCGACGCGGGATGTCCGGCGGTAATGCCGCTTGCCGCACCGATCGGATCGGGAATGGGCGTGCAGAATCCTTCGAATCTGCGAATCATGCGCGAGCAGCTTCCGGACGCGACGATAATCGTCGATGCCGGTGTCGGCGTACCGTCCGACGCGGCGATTGCGATGGAGCTCGGCGCCGACGCAATTTTAATGAACACTGCAATTGCAGAAGCCGGCGACCCGGGGCGAATGGCGATGGCGATGAAGCTCGCAGTCGAAGCCGGACGGCTCGCTTATCTTTCAGGCCGGATGCCAAAGCGGCTGTACGCTTCGGCGTCGAGTCCGATCCAGGGAGCGATAAAGTAGGACGGACTGTTAGTCCGTCCCTGACAACAATGAGCGTCCGAGTTTTATTTTTTGGCGCAACGGCTGATGTCGCCGGAAAGCGCGAAACATCGATCGATTTAGGTGGGAACTCTAATGTCGGAGCTGCTCTCGAGTCGGTTTTGCGTGACCAGCCCTCGCTCCAAAGTTATAAATTGCTTTTTTCCGTGAATCAGGAATACGCGGAGCTCGACACTTCCATTTCCGATGGCGATGAGCTGGCGATCTTCACCCCAGTCTCCGGCGGCTGATCTCCATGGACTTCTTCGAACTCATATCCGAACCTATCGACATCACGACAGTCGCTCGTCGCGTCGTTCCGCCAGAATGCGGCGCAACGGTGACGCTTGACGGCTATGTGCGCAAATTTACAAAAGGCCGCGAGACGCTACACCTTTTTTACGAAGCCTACGAACCGATGGCTCTGAAAGAAATGCGGAAGCTGATCGAACAAGCGAAGCGCGATTTTGAGATCTCGAACGTCGGGATCGTTCACCGGCTTGGCCGACTCGAGATCGGCGAAACGAGTGTCGTCATTTCCGTCGCAGCTCCGCATCGCAAAGCAGCGTTCGCGGCGTGTGAATGGCTGATTCGGGAATTAAAACGAACTGTGCCGATCTGGAAAAAGGAAGTGTATGCGGATGGGGAAGTATGGGTTGAGGGTGAGTCAGAACCACCTGCGGTAGCGGGCGGTTGAACGTCGTTGACGTGATCGTAGATTGTTATTCTCAACCGCCCGCTACCGCAGGCGGTTCTGACCGCATCGAGAGCTTGGCTTTTTCCGCTACGGCGTCAAACTCGTTTTCCAAATCCGTATTCGATCCGCGAAGTCCGGCCACCACATTCTCACCCCACTCAACATATTCTCGTCGCCGCTGCAGGTCCCATCCGTCGGGCGGATTCGCCGTGACATCACGAATGTTGCTGATCTTGTCCGCGAGTTTTATCTGTTTAGCACCGCGTGAAAGATGTGGTGCGTGTTCGATCTGCAGACGCTTCCGCTCGGCCTTTGGCAGCGATTTGTCGTCCGTTAGCTCGCGAACGTAATCGGCAACCGTGGTTCCGAACTTTTCTGCGATCTCTTCAAAGGTCACGTCACAGTCTTCGACCGTGTCGTGCAGCAAAGCCGCGACGATCATGTCGGTGTCGTCGACCTGTCCCACATTCGTCAGAAGGCTCGCGACTTCGATCGGATGATTTATGTACGGTTCGCCGTCGCTGCCTTTACGTTTTTGATCTTTATGTTTCTTGGCAGCGAAACTCGCGGCGTTAAGGATTTTTGACAGATTGTCCATTGAAGGGCGCTAAATGGAACGCCGGCATCCTGCCGGCATGAGCGTCGTTAGACGCGAATAATAGGTGTCCCGACTGGTCGCGCGTGCAAAGTGCAAAAGGTTCACGCCGCAAGCAGCGTTGCCGGCAAGATGCCGGCGTTCCATTTTACTTGATCACTTCGATCGTCAGTGTCTGCTGGCCGGTGATCAGAAACTCAGCCGGCGCGATCGCCAGTTCATTCACTATCGTCTGCACCGCGGGCTTGATCCCGCCCGCCGTCCGATCGTTGTTGAGGGTCGCGAGAACCGACGGCGGAAGATTCGGCATTTCGCTCGAGCCGATGACGACGCCGTTAGTTGTCCGGAACGTTTGAAGATACAAGCGGTCCGCCTGCTTCATCTTATTGATCGTCGCGACCAACTCGCCAAGGTCGCGCGGTACAAAGTGCTGCATCGCGGAGCTCTCCTGGATCTCTTTTCCGTCAGCGACTGTGATCGAGAAAACCCCTGCCGGCGTATCGACGGGGATCGTCACCGGAATTCTCTGCACGAAGACCTTTCCAGAATTCGTTCGGGCGAATGCCTGCACCTCGACAGTATCGCCGGCTTTCACCTGCATGCGATCGATCGACATTCTATCCAGAACAGCGGTTTTGCTTCCGTCGGAGGATGTGAGATTGAGCGTTATTCCGCTGATCTCCAGGTCGTCGAAGCGGCTCTTCATCAACGCAGCAACCGGCGCGGCAACCGACGCCGCGGCAAACTGCGGCGCCTGTCCGCCGGCAAATCTCCGGTCGAGTTTGATGGGCTGCTGTCCTTTAATACTGATCTCGCCGGCGATCTGCACCGTGGCGTCACCCAGGGACCGTTCCTGCGCCACCGCCGTGTTATAGATCGCAATGTTCAAGAGCAGCGGCGTCAAGAAATCGTCCTTTGCTACTTCAAAATTGATAACGTCCGTTTGCCCTCGACTCGATGTGACGTTGATTCGCACGGGAATCATTTTGGGAGATTGGCCAAGTTTTCCTAATACACCGGTCGCCCTGTCCTGCGTCATCGTTCCGACCATCGAGTCCGGCACAGCCAGTTTGAAGGAATTGTTGACGCTTGGAATCACCGTCACAACGTGCGACTCAGCCATTGGCAGGTCCGACGTACCGAGACTGAGGAAGGGGTGCCCGAACGCGTAGATCTTATCGCCATCGCGCCACGTTACGGTTCCGGCCGCAGCAAGGCTGTAATCGCCCCGCGTTAACTGCATCGAAACCGAATCGCCGCCGACCAGCGTTGTCGCGTCTGCCGTCTTCATCGAAGAGATAGGAGCCGAGCCGCCGACCGCGGATACAGGTATTAGTCCCGCTTCAAGCAGTTGAGGCGTAAACAGGTTCAGAGTCTGCTGCGAAAACCCAGTGAATGTCATCGGCGTCGCGATCGGTTGGAATGACTGTCCGGCGACGGCCATCAAAAGGGAATTAGTCGAAACTCCGGCCAGCAATCCGCTGGACGCCGCGGGATTCTTCGGGAAGTTAACCGTCCAGCTCGTCGAAGCCAACTCAGAGAACGAGATCGCCTTCGGCTCCGAAGCCGTCATCTTCGGGCCTTCCTTTTTCTCGAAGATCGCGATCATCTGCTCGATGGGCGTAATGCCGCAGATCGGCTCTTTGGAAAAAGGGAAGCTGTACGAGATCGCCCCGACCAGTTTGCCATCGATGTAAACCGGCGAACCGGACATTCCGGCAAAGACACTGGTCCGATCTGCACCACCGCCGCTCAACCGTCCGACGATCAGATCCTGCTTCGGGCCGATGGCGCCGGGTATCACGCCAAGAATCTCGACATTAAATTCCTCGGGCTCGCTTCCCCGAAAAACGGTGCGAGCTTTGCCGTGCATGCCTTCCTTCAATTGGGACAGAGGAAAAAAAATCGCTGATGTATTTTCGCCTCCAGAAGTGCCGCGTACGGATGGCGCCTGGGCAAAAACGTTAAGTGAAAACGCGATAAATATGACGATAAATGCTGGAAATCTTACGTTTAACATCTTGAAAAAACTTTCCCCCATCGATGCCGGATATGGTACCATTTTGACTGGCATATCAGAAGCCTTTCTCCGTCGGCTTCATTTAAGAATCCCTACACCTTTCCGTAGTTGCTTCACTTCAAAAATCGTTTTATATGGCAAAGAGCATTCGCCTTCTCAAGAGCTTTTCCCGTTTACTGCTTCCGGTCGTCGTTCTGCTGGTTATCGCGATCGCAGGCGCCTCAGTCTGGCTCGTCCATGAGACGGCACATCCGGTCAGCGCGGCTTATCTGGTGACGCCCGAGGTTTACGCCATGCTGAGCGCCCGAGGAGCCCAGGTCACCGACGAAAACTGGGGAAACAGCGACGGCACCTCTGCGCGTGGCTGGCTTCTACGCGGTGCGCAGGACGCACCGGCCGTAATACTCCTTCACAAATATGGAGCCAATCGATCGCACGTATTGAATCTAGGCGTAAAGCTTAACGAGGCAACAAACTTTACGGTCCTGATGCCTGATCAACGAGGGCACGGACAAAACCCGACTATCACATACACTTCGTTCGGCGGATGTGAGGCCGACGATACGACAGCGGCTATCGAATATCTGCGTACCCTGAAAACCCCCGAGCAGTTTCCGTTGGTGGGTAAAGAGATCGGGATCTACGGTCTTGAGATGGGGTCTTTTGCGGCGATCGCGGCCGCGACTCACGACGACAGTGTGAAAGCATTGGCACTTGATTCTGTGCCGCAGAACTCCGACAGCATGCTTGCGTCGACGGTCGAGAGCCGGTTTCCGTTCGGAAGCGTGATAACTGCGGAGTTCGCAAAGCTCGGCACCCGTCCTTATTTTTTTGAGGGATGCTTTAAGCGGGAATCTTCGTGCGATATGGCGAAAACGCTGGCTGGACGAAAAGTTCTCTTGCTCGGTGGGCTGGACGCTCCAAACTTTCAGGAATCAACTTCGAAGCTGAGCAAATGTTTCCCGGGAGACTCTTCGGTCGAATCGAAAACCGATCTCAGCCCGTCGGGCTATAGCATCATCAACGCCTCGATCGAGCTTTCCGAAAGCTACGACCAACGCGTAATCGATTTCTTTCGACAGGCATTGAGCCCGCCTTTGCCCGCGATCTAGATTTTTACAAATCAATTTTCTTCTTCGAATGGCCGTTCGCTTGCGCGGTCTTTACTATCTCAGCGTTGTCCTCCATCTTGTCGACGGCCTGAAGCAATATGCTCCGAAGCTTTGTCAGGCGCTCGCTGGTCGAAGTCATCTCGAGCATTTTGTATTTGATGTCGTTGTCGAGATTAAACGCGGCGGTCACCAAAAATGAAAGTGATTCGGGGTCAGCTTTTGGGATCTCAGGAAAGCTGCCGCGGTTTCCGCTCAACTTGAATGCGGCTTTGGCGATTCGCTCGAAAAGATCGAAAACCTCGTCCGCGACGGGTTGGATCAGATCGAGAGATTCTTTCTCGTCTTCAAAAAACTCGATCGAGCCGCTGAGATACTGCGTACCCGAGTCAACGTACTCAAGCAAACGATATCTGATAACACCCGAGGTGATTATGTTCGAACGGCCATCTGGAAGCGTGTTCGCTTCTCGTACTTCGGCCGCGCATCCGACGCTCCCGATTTCCGGCCGGTCGGAAAGCTCTGCGTCCGGCTCAAAAAATGTGACGCCGAACAGATTTCGGCGGAGCTCGATATCAGTCAGCATTTGCTGATAACGGGGTTCGAAAATGTGTAGCGGCAGGACTTCGTTCGGAAGAAGTACAAGCGGCAGCGGAAACAACGGAAGCTGCTTTATATCGAGAACCTTTTCCCAAGCTTCCGACATAATAAATGGTCAGAACCACCTACGGTAGAGGTGGTTGAGCATAACCTTCGAGAACTGAACTCCTACTTCAACTACCCGCTACCGCAGGCGGATCTGACAGGACCTGCGCGATAAATTCGGCGATGTGTGCCGGATCCTCGCCTCCGAGAGCGAGTCGTTTCGCGCCGATGACCGCATCGGAAATATTGTTTACCTTTGTCTTGAACCGGTTGTCTCGCATGACCAGATCTTCGATCACGCGACGCTCGAGTTGTTCGCGCCCGGCGTCTTCGGGCAGATCGGCCGCGACAGCATACTCGACCGGCACGGCGATGTTCTTCAAACGAATGTGAAGGGCTCCGGTCATCTTTTGCGCATCGGTGCGGATCTTTTTAGATTCGATCAGCGAGTTTGGAAAGCCAAGCTGACCGCGCAGCGTGATCTCGATTATGGGCGCGATGTCTTCTGCGACGCGTGCTTCCCGCGACACCTTGTCGAGCAGATCACGCGTCAGGTCTCTTGTGTCGGCATAAGCGTCGACATCAAACGACATTCTTTGAAACGGACGCTGTCGATAATCCTGAATATGCTTGGCGACAACCTCGTTAGTTTCGTCATCGACGTCCACCAGAAATACTCCACGCGTCTCGCGATACTCCGAAATGTTCGTCACCTCGATCGAGCCGGGATTGAATGCCCAGTTGTCGATCTCGTAATGCATATGTGTGTGGCCGAGCCCGACGTAGTCCGTAACTGATTTCAGTTCGGACAGCGCCGCGATCGAAAGCGCCGGCAGCGGATGAGTCTGGTGTCCCTCAACGTCTGTGTGGAGCATCAGAATATGAAACGCACCTTCGCGGCGATGTTCTTTAATTGCTTCGGTCAGCATCGGTATCGCCCAGTTCGCCGATGCGCCGTACCAATGCGAGCCGAAAATGCGAGCTCGCCCGATGTCGAGGAATCCGCCGCGGCCATCGTCCCACGGCTCGTATACTATTCGTCCGTCTTCATTCGTCGGCTCTAGTAGGTGGAGAAGGTCCCAATTCGCCAGCGACCGGAGCCAACTGTATTCGCTGTCGGTGTGTTTCTGATCGTGATTTCCTTCGATCGTCACGATCGGGATACCGGCTTCCTTCAGAAGATTAAGGCCCGCGACGGCGTAGTTCATCGTTTCGGGCGGCACATTTCGCTTGTGAAAAAAGTCGCCGCACATGATCACGAAATCGACGTTCTCGCCGATGGCGTATTTCTCGAGAATATCGATCCATGCATCGAAAAAATCGCGCGGGCTTTCGGGCAGCTGATAGCGTGTGCAGCCCAGATGCACGTCGGAGATATGAAGAAACTTCATGCCTGGATTTTAGCACACGGGGTTGGGCGCTCGACCCTTCGCGCTGTGGGCGAGCGTTCGGGACGTATGCTAAACTCGATTCCATTAATCTGACGTGACCCCATGAATATTCGAAACAAGATCGAGGGACTTAAGGAAGTCTGGACATTCGACAATCGCCTCTAGCTCGCCTTCACAAAAATGCTTTTCCCGTGTGAACAACTTCACGTTTACCGTTACAAGGGAATCGATTTTTTGACCGATCATGCTCGCGGCGACGGCCGCGGAGCCCGCGAAGTAATTGCGCTGCCAGTGTATCGAAGATATTTCCCCATGATGAAATTCGACGGACCGGCGAACGTCCTCGATCTCGGAGCGAGCAACGGCGGCTTTCCACTTTTACTTCAGGCCGAAGGCATCCCGCTTAAAAAGGTCGTGAGCGTCGAATTCAATCGCAACACGTTTCAACGGCTTCACTTCAACCTCATCCGAAATATGACTTGCGAGGTCGTACCTTTGAATGCGGGGTTGTGTGGTGAGAATAAAACACTGCGGGTCGCACCCGGCGAAGGCAGCGTTTCCGACAGCATCTTTAATAACCGCGGAAATCCCGAAAGCGAATTTACGACATACAGGGATCACGCTCGATAAGCTCTACGACAACTATTTCGATGGGGAAATCGTCGATATCCGCAAGCTGGATGTCGAGACGGCCGAGTTCGATGTGATAAAGCATCCGGAGGAGTACCAGATGCTGAAGAAGTGCCGTTACGTGATCATGGAGATCCATCTCGGCGACGGCCGGGAACTGAACGACATATTAGAGCCTTTCGAGGAATTAGGATTCGAACGGCACGATCCGCGGCCCGGGGATGACCCCCACGTTTATTTTTTCGTGAATCGTATCCTCGCTAAATGACTCCCAGCCGATTGAGTGAGGCCGCGATCTATGGGCCGATCAGGCGCCCATCTTTTCACCCCGAATGAATGCTGATGCGGCTCGGAACATTCGACGCAGTCCCCGCACGACCTTCGGAAAGAACCAGAGAAAAAAGACAACAAAGACGACGAGTATTATCGCGATGACCACCGGTGCGAAGACCGCGAGCAGTGTTCCGACGAACGCGATCACGTCTTCTACGGTCGAAAGGATCCAGTTCGAGACTGGTTCGGGTGAGAAGTTTGCTCCCGCACGGATGGCCGCTTTGGTTCCGTGCGATGAGAATGCGAGTCCGCCACCGACCAGCGCCGCCGGGATGTAGATGCCAGGATCGAGATTCGATGTCGCGGCATATGCGACGATAACGCCGGCCGGGACGCGAATAAACGTGTGGACGACATCCCAGACACT
>JBBKXD010000119.1:0-16638 GCA_037969295.1 Pyrinomonadaceae bacterium
GTCCTCGATATAGGCGTTCAATTTCGCCCTTCCGTCTTTCCATGTGCGAAGCAATCTTTTATCTTTCTGAAGGTGTTCAAGTAGAAAGTCTGCATTCCGTCGTGCAACTTCGAGGTAACCTTCGTTCCCGAGAACCGCCCCAGCCTCAGCAAAAGCGGCGAGCATCAATCCGTTCCAGGCGGTCAAGATCTTTTCGTCGCGAAACGGCTTGACTCGGTTTTCGCGATGCTCGAAAAGCTTGGCACGACCGCGATCAAGCGCATTTTCCAAAGTTGCGACATCAATCTTCAATGCTTTAGCAGCAGCATCGCGACTGTAGATCACACGCAATATATTCTTCCCTTCAAAATTTCCATCTTCTGAAACGTCGTAGAAGAGATTGAACACTCGGGCGTCATCCTCACCGAGGATCTCGACGATCTCGGCAGGCGTCCACACGAAAAACTTTCCTTCTTCGCCTTCGCTGTCCGCATCCTGCGATGAATAGAATCCACCCGCATCGTCGAGCATTTCGCGTTTCACATATTCCAGTGTTTCGACCGCGACCCTCCTAAAGAAGTCGTCCCCGGTGATCTGGAATAGGTGAATGTAAATTCGAATAAGCTGAGCATTGTCATAAAGCATCTTCTCGAAATGCGGAACGAGCCAGGTAGCGTCGACCGAGTAGCGGTGAAAACCGCCGCCAAGCTGATCATACATCCCGCCTTCCGCCATTTTTTGAGCCGTGAATTTTACCATCTCGAGGGCTTGTTCGTTGCCGGTACGTTTCCAGTAGCGCAGCAAGAACTCAAGTGACATCGAAGGCGGAAATTTCGGCGCTCCGCCGAAACCCCCATTTGTTTTATCGAACGAACGCGTGAAACTCTGAAACGCCGAATCAAGCTGATCCGTCGAAACTCCAGCCGGCGACAATTCCGAAATTCTAACCCGCCTGAGCTCGCCCAGGATCTCATTCGCCGAATGCATCAGCTCGTCACGTTTCTCTCGCCAGGCTTCCGAGATGCTTACCAGGATCTGGGACCACGAAGGCATGTTGTAGCGCGGCGATGGCGGAAAATATGTCCCGCCGAAAAACGGCAGCTTGTCGGGTGTGATGAAGACGTTCATCGGCCAGCCGCCTCGACCGGTCGTGAGCTGAACGAACGTCATGTAGATCTGGTCCACGTCCGGTCTCTCTTCCATATCGACCTTTACGTTCACAAAATGCTCATTCATGATGCGGGCCGTCGCCTCGTCTTCAAACGACTCGTGCTCCATGACGTGACACCAATGGCAAGCCGAATAGCCAATGCTGACGAGAAGTGGCTTGTCTTCGGCTTTGGCCTTTGCAAAAGCTTCGTCTCCCCACGCATACCATTCGACCGGATTGTGGGCGTGCTGAAGAAGATACGGCGACGTTTCATTGATCAGCTTATTCGTGTATTTTTTCGGGCTCTGCATAGCTTTATTCTTTCACGGGGAACCATTTTTTTGAAACTTTGTTAAGCGTCTGATATATTAACGGCACTTCATGACGGCACGCTCCATCGCAAAACTTCGTCCTTCCAGGCAGCGCGCCAACCTTTTCGGCGGCGACTAATTCTCACTTTGTTCGGAGTGCGGGCTCCCGCCCGTATAACCCATAACCACAGAACGCGATAAATCGCGCACTCTTAACCGAGGAGAAATCATGACACCGACTACAGAACTTCAAAAACCAATTATCAAAACGGAACTACCCGGACCGAAATCGCGGACGATCATCGAGGCTGACGCTCAATACGTGACGCCCAGCTATCCCCGGCCCGATTACAAACTCGTCGCCGATCACGCAAGCGGCGTGTGGATCACTGATCCGGACGGCAATGTATTTCTTGATTGCAATGCAGGCGTCGCTGTCTGCTCGACCGGCCATTGCCATCCCGAGATCGTCAAGGCCGTGCAGAAGCAGGTGAGCGAGCTCATCCATCTTTGCGGCACAGACTTTTTCTACCGCCACATGCCGGAACTCGGCAAGAAGCTCAACGAGATCTGTCCGATCGACGGGCCGACAAAAACGCATTTCGCAAACAGCGGAGCCGAGGCGGTGGAAACGGCGCTCAAGCTTGCGATGTATCACACGCGGCGACAGAAATTCATTTCGTTCTTCGGATCGTTCCACGGCCGCACCCTCGGAGCCTTGAGCCTTACGTCGAGTAAAAAAGCCCAGCGGCTTGGATTCATGCGGCAGGCGCTCGATGTTGTTCACATTCCATACCCGAACACGTTCCGCCACTTCGCGAACGAGTTGCCGACTGACGAAGCGACCATCACGAAAGACGTCATCAACTGGATTGAGAACCGCCTATTCAAGACTACTACGCCACCCGAAGAAGTTGCCGGCATTGTCCTCGAAGTTGTACAGGGCGAAGGCGGTTACGTTCCCGCCCCGAAAGCCTTTGTACGGGAGCTGCGACGCATCTGCGATGAGAACGGCATCATGCTGATCGTCGACGAGGTCCAGAGCGGAATGGGCCGCACGGGAAAAATGTTCGCCCTCGATCATCACGACGGGGTCAAAGCGGACATCGTTTGTATGGCGAAGGGTCTCGGGTCCGGATTCCCGATCGGTGCCTGCACGGCCCGAGCCGATATCATGGACTGGCACAAGGGCGCACATGCATCCACTTTCGGCGGCAATCCTGTCGCGTTGACCGCCGCTCTCAAAACCATCGAACTGCTCCAAGGCGGCTTGGTGGAAAATTCCCGATCAGTGGGTTCCTACCTCGAGAACGGGCTGCGAAAGCTGCAGGACAAATACGATGTGATCGGGGACGTCCGCGGAATGGGCATGATGCTCGGGGTCGAATTTGTGACCGACAGGCAATCACTGACGCCCGCTCCTGAGCTTCGCGACAAGATCGAATACGCATGTTACGAGCGGGGGCTGATCATTCTCGGCTGCGGTACGAGTACGATCCGTTGGTCGCCGCCGCTCATTCTCAGTAAGGAAAATGTCGACGTCGCCCTGCAGATCTTTGACGACGCGATAGCCGATTCGATCTGATCGCCGACCGACGCCTAAAAAAGAAGCGGCTCGCCGTCACTGGCGAAGCCGCTCTTTTCATTTGCGAATGTCTCTTCTAATCAACCCTTTGCTTTTTTGATTTCCTCGATCATTACGGGGACCGCTTCGAAAAGGTCGCCCGCTATTCCGTAATCGGCGATATCGAAGATCGGCGCCTCCGCGTCCTTGTTGATCGCGATAATCGTGCCGGCGTTCTTCATTCCGACAATGTGCTGGATCGCTCCCGAGATACCGAGCGCGATGTAAACTTTGGGCGCCACTGTCTGCCCCGAAGAGCCGATCTGTCGATCGATCGGCAACCAGTCTGCGTCGCATATCGGCCGCGATGCGGCCAGATCTGCACCGAGTGCATCGGCAAGCTGTTGGGCGAGTGCGATGTTCTCTTGAGATTTGATCCCGCGTCCAACCGCGACGATGATCTCGCTTTTTGTCAGGTCAACCGTTGCTTTCGCCTCCTGAAACGGCTCTTCGGGCGTCATGCGAACGTCGCCAACCGAGACATCCATTGTCTCGACCGTCGCGCTCCCTTTTGCGGCACTGTCGCCGCGGAACGCTCCGGACTGAAAAGTAACAAAATACGGTGCGTCCCCGCCGATCGTCACATCGGCGTCGAGTTTACCGAGAAAGATGCGCCTGGTAAAGGTCAGCTTCCCACCATCGTGCGTGTAGCGAATACAGTCCCCGACAATTTCTCTTCCAAGTCTCGCCGCGACTTTCGGTGCAAAATCACGCACCTGGTACGTGTGCGACATAACGACGTATTGCGGGCTCGTCTGTTTGATCACGTGATCCCATGCATCGGCGTACGCATCGGGTGTATAGATACCAAGCTTTTCGTTCTTCGCGACGATCACTTTTTCAAGATCGTAGCCGGCGATCTCCTGTGCCAAAGCGCAATCTTTATCACACGGAATTACTGCCGCGACGCGGAGCCCGAGATCCTTCGCAATGCTCTGCGCAGCCGCAATCGCCTCAAGCGAGGTCTTGTTCAAAACACAGTTCTTGTGCTCAATAAAAACGAGAATGGTACTCATACTTACTAATACTGTCAGACAAGATTATTGCGAAAAAACCGGAGCCTGACAAATATCAAGCTCCGGTAAGTTAGCATGTCTCGCGCGATCGGATCGGACGAAAGCTATTTAACGTTCCAATTCGCGACTGGATAATCCGGTGCTGAAAGGGCGACCGAGGACTGTCCGAATTTCCGCCACCCCGGGGAACTGCCCGTATTTCTCAAAATGAAGTTTCCCTGACCGGATCCCGAACCACTTCTCCAGACGGCTAGATCGGTCTTGTTATCTCCGTCGTAGTCGCCAGGCACGAGATAGTCGGTCGCTGGATTGCCGTAAATTTCAAGCACGACCGAATTAGTCGAGCTTTTAAGGATATACCAATCGAAGTTCGAGCCGTTCGTTCGGACAGCCGCCAGATCAGCACGTCCATCTGCGTCGAAATCGCCTGTGACAAATTTGTCAGAGGCCAATCCGAAGGTTAGGCCGACGACCCCGCCACTTGATAGCCGACGCCAGTGCTGGGCATTACCGCTAACATTCCGCATAATGCTGGCATCGCCCCTTCCGTCACCGTCAAAATCTCCCGCTATAGCGATGTCGCCCGTTGTTCCCCACGGAATATAACTGATGTTCCCGCTGGGATTATTGAACGACCCTCGATAAAAGAGAGTACCGTTCGAACCAGCCCGATAGCATGCAGGATCGGCCTTGCCGTCGCCGTCGAAATCGTCAACCACTGATGTATCATCACCCGTCTGTCCAAACTGAACGGTGCTAACCGTGGAGGTTCCGCTGTTGAGAATATAGAACCGGGCCACCAATGCCGCGCCAGGACGCCAAACAGCAATATCGGTCTTGCCATCACCATCAAAATCGGCCGGAGTCGGTACGTCGCCCGATGGAAATCCCACGCCTAGCCCGAAATCGGTAACGGTCAAAGAGCCACCGGAATTCTGGATCCACCACGTCGTCTGAGATACAGCACTCGCCGATCGCGCGATCGCGAGATCGGTCTTGTTGTCGCCATCAAAATCGAGTGAGCGCGACGCCGGAACGAGCGAGGCCCCCGAGATTGAACCGTCCAGAAGGAACGCAAATTCCTGCGGAACATCCAGCGCCGTCGCCGGATTTCCCGTATCGAGGGCGTCGGCCCACGCGGTCGTGAATTGCCTCCCGTTTGCAAACGGGACCGACCTTGTACCAGTAACTGTCATGGGCGGCGTGAAATTACCCGTTGTCGCGCCGGTATCGACCTGGAAATCAACCCAATAGTTACCGGCAGTAAGAACGGCCGCAGATGCAAGCGTTATAGTGTTACGCCAAACGCGGCGGGTTGTGCCGGGGACCGTGTTCAAGGGTGGACCGCTATTTGAAGTGCGATAGAACAAAGTATCAACAGAAGCCGTCAATCGATTCACAGTGTCGCCAGCAATGACGGTAGCTCCAGCGTCGCCCGGACGTCCGTTCCATATGCGGACGTTCGCCCCGACCACCGGGCTCGTAGTTCCCGCAAAACCAGTTTGGTACGCGAAAACGATGACCTGGTTGATCGTCCATGACTGCCCCACCGGGACATTAAAATCATCCGCACACCGGTTGTTGGTAGCTGTTCCGATCACCTGACAGCCAAAACCGATGATCGTATTCGTTTCGGTTGTAGACCCAAATTCGTGTGACACCTCGGACCACTGCGTCCCGCCCGGCGCTGCCACCCCGCTACGCGAAGTCGTTCCGGTTGCCAAAGGTCCGTTGTCATAGATGATGACGCCGAAAGCTGTACTTGAGAAAATAAGAGTCGCTGTAGTGAAAGTAGCGACAAGTTGGAAGATACTTCGTTTGAACGGAACTCCAAGTAAAGAATAAATCGTCATAAACCCTCCTGAAAAGTTTGTGTGTAGTGGTGTCGACGCCTGGAACACGCACAAGATCGGAAAACTCGCCGAACTAGTCGAATTCGCAATAGAAAGCCGTAATTCTGGTGAAGTGATTATAAACGGATTTTGTTGGATAAGGAAACAAAAACCGGGAAGGTCGAGCGATTTCGCCCAAAAGCGTGCTAAGCCTTACAGAGCGAGCGAACCTCACTTCTACGGTTCTCAACCCACTCTTCGACGCCAGCCTTTACGTTTACTTGAGGCTCCATTGGCGGGTCTCTCCCAACTCGAAAGCACCCGCATCAAAGCCCCCCTTTCCGCATCCGGCCGATTATGACGGTGACAGGCGGACGGACGTAGCAGTGTTCCGGCCATCCACTGGATTCTGGTACCTTTCGCTCAGTAACAACGGAATGTATGATTCATTCACGGCTCTCCAATGGGGAACTGCAACGGATCAGCCGGCGAGCTCGCCGTATCGCATTACGAACCCTTAGTTCAAAGAAAAGAGGATCGGACAAAACCCGATCCTCTTTTTTCCCCTGACCGGAGTAATGCCCTTACAGCACGCGAACCTCAGTTTTAAGCTTCTCAACCAACTCCACTGCACCGGCCCTTGCATCTCCGTTCCCGAGCATCTGAGTCTGCTTTGTCTTGAGCGGCATATAAACTTTGTCGATAGTCGCAGCGGATGCAAACGCGTCGATATTCGGAGTAACGTCTCTGATTTCTTTCTTCTTCGCCGCCATGATCCCTTTCAGTGATGCATAACGGATCTGCGAGATCCCGGACTGTATCGTCAGCAGCGCCGGCAGCTGATAAGCAAACCACTGATACCAGCCGCTCTCCAACTCGCGCTTAACGCGCAACCCCCCGTTCAAGGAAGTGCGGTCGACCTCGATAACTATCGTCGCATGCGGAATTCCCAAAAGCTCGGCGAGGACCACGCCCGTCTGGCCATAACTTGCATCATCCGATTGCAAGCCTGCAAAAACCAAGTCAGCGTTCTCTTCACGGATCGCATCAGCGATCGCCTTCGCGATCTGATATGGCGAAAGCTCGTTGGGCTGTTCGTGAACGACGTGGATCGCTCGATCGGCGCCACGGGCTAGGGCATCTTTGATAACCGTCTTTGCACTCTGCCGCCCAAGTGTACAAACAACTACCTCGCCTTCGCCTTTGGCCTCTTTCAGTCGCAACGCTTCTTCGAGAGCGTATCCGTCAGACTCGTTTGTCTGTTGTGCGACGTCGGATTCATTGATCCACTTTTCGTCAGGCCCGATGCGCAAAACCGCATCTTTGTTCGCGACCTGTTTCATTAAGACGATGATCTTCATGGGGTGTGAGAAGTCAGAATTCAGAAGTCAGAATTCAGAAGTCAGAATCGAAGAAGAAAGAATGCGGCCTTCTGCTTCTGCTTTCTGCTTTCTCCTTTCTGCTTTCTGCTTTCTGCCATCTGCCTTCAGCTTTCTGCCTTCTGCCTTCTGCCTTCTAATCCTCGTACCTTTTAAATATCAGGCACGCATTAGTTCCACCAAAACCGAAACTGTTCGAAAGAACGTACTCAACCTTTGCATCGCGTGATGCATTCGGAACGTAATCCAGATCGCATTCGGGATCAGGCACCTGGTAATTTATCGTCGGAGGAATTTTGTTCTCCTTGAGTGCCATCACGGAGAATACAGCCTCGATGCCGCCGGCCGCACCCAGCGCGTGTCCGGTCATAGATTTCGTCGAGCTGACGGCCAGGCCATTTTTCGCATGATCGCCAAAGACCTTTTTGATCGCCAACGTTTCGAACTTGTCGTTGTAGGGTGTGGATGTTCCGTGAGCGTTTACATAGCCGATCTCATCAGGTGAAATTCCGGCGTCCTTGATCGCGCGTTCCATAACCCGTATCGCACCCGAACCCGTTTCATCCGGCATCGTCACATGAAACGCATCGCCGCTCATTCCATAGCCGACGATCTCCGCCAAAATATTCGCGCCCCGAGCTTTAGCAAACTCGAGCTCTTCAAGGATTAGAATTCCAGCTCCCTCTCCTATGACAAACCCATCGCGTTCGAGATCGAACGGTCGCGACGCTGCCTGCGGATCGTCGTTCCGCGTCGAGAGCGCCCGCATTGACGCAAATCCGGCGACGGACATTGGTGTGATCGCACTCTCCGCTCCGCCGCATATCATCGCGTCGGCGTCTCCGCGCTCGATAATCCTGAAACTGTCGCCGATAGCGTGTGCACCGGCCGAACAGGCGGTTGCGGTTGCCGAATTGGGGCCTTTTGCTCCGTGGCGAATAGAGACGTTTCCCGCCGCGAGGTTAACGATCGCCGAAACGATAAAGAAGGGTGAAACGCGATCCGGCCCGGAGTTGAGCAACTTTTCGTGTTCGCGCTCGATCGCCCAGAAGTCGCCTATCCCGGAACTGATGTATGTCCCGACCATGTCGGCGTTCGACTCGTCTATTTTTAGCCCACTGTGCTTTACTGCCTCGTCTGACGCCGCGAGCGCAAAATGGGTAAAGGCTCCCATCCGCCGTGCTTCCTTCTTATCTAGAAAGCTCAACGGGTCAAAACCCTTCACCTCGCATGCGAACTTGACCGAGAACTTCTCAGTGTCGAACTTCTTGATGTAATCGGCACCGCCCTCGCCTCTGACAAGAGCGCTCCAAGTCGTCGGCACGTCATTTCCGACAGCCGTCACTAAACCGAGCCCTGTTACTACTACTCGACGCCTCATATTAGTCACTCGTAAATAGTAAATCGTGAATAGAAAGATCTATTTACGATTTACGATTCACTATTCACGAAACTATCCTTTGTGCTGCTCGACGTACGCGTACGCGTCACGGACGCTCTGGATCTTCTCGGCATCTTCGTCGGGGATCTCGATATCGAATTCCTCTTCGAAGCGCATCACCAATTCAACCAGATCGAGCGAGTCGGCGCCCAGATCTTCAATAAAGCGCGCGTTTTCCGTTACTTCCGCCTCATCGACGCCTAACTCGTCAACGATGATTTGTTTGATCTTATCCTGAACTTCTGACATATATTCTCCTGTTTATCTATAGCGTTTCTAAGCTTGTTCTTAAACTCTCAGCATTCTCAATATTCGCGGAAAGAGCTTCGCGATCGATCTGTCGAAGCAGTCCGGTAAGCACCTTGCCGGGCCCCACCTCGACGAACTTTTCGACTCCCAGTCCGAGCAGCTTTTCAACCGACTGCATCCACTTCACCGGTGACGTTACCTGCCTTTTCAACGCTTCGGAAACTTTCTCCGAATCATCATTAACCTCGGCGTCCACGTTATGTACTATCGGAAACCGGAAGCCACCGTAATTCAATTTCTGCAAATCGACCGCGAGCCTTTCTTCGGCCGGCATCATCAATTCGCAATGAAAAGGAGCCGAAACATTTAGCTTTATCGCCCGCTTCGCACCTTTCCCTTTCAATATCTCGCACGCTCGATCAACAGCTTCACTATTTCCGGCGATGACCACCTGCGAGGGCGAATTGATATTCGCCGGGCTGCAAACCTGGCCTTGAGCGGCTTCGGCACAGCCTAGTTCGATGTCCGCCAGACCGAGGCCCAACACCGCAGCGATGGCACCTATTCCGACCGGCACGGCTTCCTGCATATACGTTCCGCGGCTGCGTACCGTACGAAGAGCGTCAGCGAAATCCAATACTCCGGCTGCGACAAGTGCGGAATATTCGCCCAGGCTATGGCCTGCTACATATGCCGGTGACGGAAACCCCTCGGCCAACATCGCACGAAACGCGGCGATCGAAGTGGCCAGTATCGCTGGCTGAGTGTTCGCAGTTAACTGAAGATCCTCTTCGTTTCCTTCAAAACACATTGCCCCGAGCGGAAAACCGAGAGCTTGGTCTGCTTCTTCAAATACCCGTTTCGCCGCTGGAAAGTTGTCAACGAGATCCTTTCCCATTCCGACGGCCTGTGATCCCTGGCCGGGGAAAACGTACGCAACTGCGGATTGCGGATTGCGGATTGCGGATTCGTCGCTCATCAATTCTTCACTATCTTAATCTTGCTGCCGCGCCGAGGGTGCCCCGCTTCCGACCGTGATTCCTATTCGCAGATGCACTTTCAAATCCGCAATCCGCAATCTAAAATCGAATAACTGTTCCGCCCCAAGTAACCCCACCGCCGAACGCTGTCAGCAACACCAGACTGCCCTCTTTGATCTTTCCCGATTCGATGCACTCGTCGATCCCGATCGGTATCGACGCCGACGATGTGTTTCCGTGCTCGGCAATGTTCGAGTAAACCTTTTCGTCCGACACGCCGAGACGGGACGCGACGGCATCCGTAATTCGCTGATTCGCCTGATGCGGAATGACGAGGTCGATATCGTCAACGGTGTACCCGGCTTTTGCAACCATCTCCGCGGATATGTCCGCCATCGATCGCACCGCAACCTTGAAAAGCTCATTGCCCTTCATCTTAAAGAAGTGCATGCCATTGTCGATGGTATCGTGCGTTGTTCCGAGTTTTGTGCCGCCGCCGGGAGCATAGAGCTGCTCTTCGTAGCGGCCGTCGGATTTGATCTTTGTCGCGAGAATTCCCTTTCCTTCAGGAACGGGACCGAGCACGGCCGCGCCCGCTCCGTCGCCGAAGATAACGCAAGTGCCGCGGTCGGTGTAGTCGACATACTTGGTCAGGACCTCAGCGCCGATCACCAGCGCATATTTGATCTGACCCGTCTTGATCATCGATTCGACCATCGTGAGGCCGTAAAGGAACCCGGAGCACGCGGCAAATACATCCATACCGGCCGCATTTACTGCTCCGATCTGGGCCTGTATCAAAGCGCCGGTCGAGGGCATGATCTGATCCGGGGTTGTTGTCGCACACACAATGATATCAACGTCCTCGGGTTTCAAGCCGGCGCGCTCGAGAGCCTGCTTCGCCGCGGCTGAACCGAACTGCGAAGTGTACTCGTTTTCGGCGGCCTTATGACGCTGCTTGATACCCGTGCGCGAGGTTATCCATTCATCGGATGTTTCGACGATCTTCTCGAGATCGGCATTCGTCAGAATGCCTTCAGGATAAGCATGTCCCATCCCCAGGATGCCCGCGTTATGCTGTGTCATTGAATAAAATTAGAACTCAAACGCGCTAAAATTTCAAAACCTATTCGCTTTCCTTTACCTCAATTATCTGGCGGCCTTTGTAGATTCCGGTCTTCGCATCGACGCGGTGCGGAACCTTTGCTTCGCCCGAGTCTTTGTCGAGATAGAATTGCGGCGTTTTCAGCGCATCATGAGCGCGACGCTGGCGCGTGCGCGATTTCGAATGTCGTCGTTTTGGATTTGGCATATCTTTATTCCGTTAATCGTAAATAGTAAATCGTAAATCGTTAATCTTGGCTAGAATCGAGCACGACCGATTAACGATTCACGATTTACTATTTACGCCTATTTTAAGTTCTTGAGAGCTGCCCATCTCGGGTCAGTCTCGTCTAAATCACATTTACAATCTATCAAATTTCGGTTTGCCCCGCATTTAGGACACAAACCTTTGCAATTTGGTTCGCAAAACACCTGCTCGGGAAAATTGAGCACAATCTGCTCGCGCACCAGTTGTATCAGGTCGAGGCGATCACCGTCGAGAACATCGACATCAAGATCTTCGTGCGAAACCTCGCGCTCCTTATCAGAAGCAAAGTTCTCCGAGGCGACGAAGCTCGCAGCAACCTCGATCGTCAAATCTCTCGACACCGGTTCCAGACATCGCGTGCAATCTACCTCGGCGGGAGCGTTTATTAGGCCGGTCACGTCGACCTGAGCAGATCCCTTTCGGATCTCGCCTGTGACACGCACGTCTCCGCTCAGTCTGAAATGCGGATTTTCAAGAGCCAGTTCGTCAACTCCTACAGTCAACTCGAACGACTGTTGGGGCACATCCATTTGGGCTAGTTCGATGATCATCGTCAGATAGATAAATCCTGTGTCAAATAACCCCGAAAAGCAAATTTTTAATTATAGCGGCTGACCGGCGACTGTCAAACGAATCATGGTTGTACTCCGCTTCCGACGGCCTCGTCGATGGTTGCAAATCCTCTGTCCTCGAGGATCCCAGCTACCCCTTTGTTTATAGTCCGGGCGAATGTGGGCCCCGAATAGACGAAGCCCGTGTAAGCTTGAAGAAGCGAAGCACCAGCCGCGATCTTCTCAAAAGCATCTTCGGGTGTGAAAATTCCGCCGACGCCAATTATTGGCAACTTTCCTTTCGAATACTTAAAGATCGACGCAATAACTTCGTTCGAGCGACCAGCGATCGGGGAGCCGCTGAGTCCGCCCACACCGAGTTTTTCGAACTCCGGCGTCTTTAGATTCTCGCGGGTAACCGTTGTGTTAGTAGCGATAATTCCCGCAATGCTATGACGAATGCAGGTGTCGACGATCGCCTCGATCTCACCATCGTTCAAATCCGGCGCGATCTTTACTAGAAGCGGCTTTAAGTTCCGAGTCCCGCCTTCAGGCTCGAGACTCCCCTCATGGATTGCGCTGCTGGAAATCGGACGGCTTTGACCCGAACTCAAAACGCGATTTCGTTCCTGCAGTTTTTTCAGCAAATCATTGAGATTCTCACCCTGCTGCAATTCTCGTAGGTTCAGTGTGTTAGGCGACGAAATATTGATCGCCACGTAATCCGCAACATGGTGAACCAAATCGAAACTCGCAAGATAGTTCTCGACAGCCTCATCGTTAGAAACGTCTTTGTTCCTGCCGATGTTCACGCCGACGATGCATCGCTTCTCCAACTTCTTCAGTCGGGCCGCGACCGCCGCCGCCCCGTCGTTGTTAAAGCCCAGTCGATTTATCAACGCTTTGTCTGCCGGCAAACGAAACAACCTTGGCTTCTCGTTTCCCTTCTGTGGTCGGAACGTTACGGTGCCGACTTCGACAAATCCGAAGCCGAGAGAGGCGAGCTGATTTACGACCACCCCATTCTTATCGAAACCCGCGGCAACGCCGAGTGGATTCCCGAATCTCAGCCCGAACCTTTCAACGTTTTCAAATTCTCGCGAGCCGAATTGACCCCACGCGATTCGCTGGGCGAATTGCGAGGCCAGGCCGAGACGCAGAGACTTGATTCCAATCTCGTGCGCTGTCTCCGCATCCAAACCGAACATGACGGGCCGTATGATCTTCTCGTAATAAACGGGCATCGTTAAATCGTAGATGTTAATGGAAGCCGTTCAATTTTTGAAACTTAAACAGTTCAATCTTTGAACTTCCCGGCGCGCTTTGTTACGATTTGCACTCGAATGGCTGACAAACTGAACCTGGTCGAAAAATCCCGAATCATGGATAGCGCGCGTATGAAACGGGCATTGTCGCGCCTCGCCTCAGAGATAGTCGAGGAGAATCAAGGTGCGAAGGACCTTTATATTGTCGGGATTCGTCGCCGCGGAGTGCCGCTCGCGGAACGCATCGTCGATAAGATCGAAGCGATAGAGGGCGAACGTCCGAAATACGGAATTATCGACATCACGCTATATCGCGATGACCTTTCGACGGTCGGCGCAAATCCGATCGTAAATCGCACCGAGCTGGATGACGACATCGAGGGAAAGATCATTGTCCTCGTCGACGACGTCCTCTACACGGGACGTACGATACGGGCGGCGCTCGACCAACTGATGGATTTTGGCCGACCGCGAAAGGTTCAGCTTGCGGTACTCATCGATCGCGGGCGCGAGCATCGCGAGCTTCCCATCCAAGCCGATTTCGTCGGCAAGGTCGTTCCGACAAAACAGACTGAGATAATAAAGGTGATGCTCAAGGAGTACGACGACATCGAGGGCGTCGGCATCTTTGAAAGACCTTAAATTACGGATCGCGGATTTCGGATTGCGGATTTCTCCCATGACGCAGAACGAACTCAAAAAACGAACAAAGGAATTTGCGCTTAGAGTAATCAGCTTGGCAGCGACATTCCCAAACACTTTTCTTGGTCGCCACGTGGGTGGCCAGGTCACCCGCTCCGCAACATCAGTTGCAGCGAATTACCGGGCAGCGTGTCGAGCTAGGTCAACCGCCGATTTCATTTCGAAGATGGGGATCGTTGAAGAAGAAGCAGATGAGTCCGCATTCTGGATAGAATTTGCCGTCGACGCTGCTCTGGCCCATAAGGGCCGCGTCAATGATTTGTTAAATGAGGCTAACCAGCTTGTTGCAATCTTTGTTGCTTCGATAAACACCGCCCGGGGCCGAACGCGATGACACAACCGGAAATCCGCAATCCGCAATCCGCGATCCGCAATCAACTGGAAAAGCCGTTTCGTCGAAGAGATCTCCTGGGGATACGTAATTTATCTGCAGAAGATATTACCGGGATCCTCGACACGGCCGAAAATTTCCGTGAAATTTCTAACAGGGAAATAAAAAAGGTTCCCACACTTCGCGGCAAGACGGTCATCAATCTTTTCTTCGAATCCTCGACCAGAACCCGCACATCATTCGAACTTGCCGCGAAGCGGCTCTCAGCCGACGCGATCAACATCAGTGTGTCGTCTTCAAGCGTATCCAAAGGCGAGACACTGCTCGATACCGCTCTGAATCTCGATGCGATGCAGCCTGACTGTATAGTAGTGCGGCATGGATCCGCTGGTGTTCCGCATCAGCTCGCAAAAGTAAGCAGAGCGGCGATCGTAAACGCCGGCGATGGAGCGAACGAGCATCCCACGCAGGCGCTGCTCGACGCGATGACGATCCGCGAGCACAAGAAGAAGATAAAAGGACTGAGCGTCGCGATCATCGGCGACATTCTTCACAGCCGCGTCGCCCGTTCGAATATTCATCTGCTGACAAAGCTGGGTGCGACGGTACGTGTTGCAGGTCCCGGAACGTTGGTGCCGTCCGATTTTCAATATTTGATCGATCAGGGCGGTTCTGAAAATCCAAAATCGCTTGAGGTGGTTCCAAAAATCGAAGACGCGATCGAAGGAGCCGATGTCGTCATGATCCTCCGCATCCAGCGCGAGCGTCAGGACTCGGCATTCTTTCCCACTCTGCGCGAGTACGCGATCCACTACGGCCTGACGAACGAACGCCTCGACCTTGCTAAGAAGGATGCGATAGTCCTGCATCCGGGTCCCATGAATCGCGGCATCGAGATCTCATCGGAAGTCGCCGACAGTACGCGGTCCCTGATTCTGGACCAGGTAAAGTACGGCGTCGCGGTGAGAATGGCTGTCTTGTATCTCGCGACGGGAGGAAACATGTCTAGTGGATGAAGTTTTCGAGATCATAAGCGCAATCGAAAAGACCGAAATCATCGCTGTCGGTACGAGCATCCGGGACATTAATGTTTTGCGCGAACAGTTCGGACGCGGACGATGGCGGAAATTGAAAGGAATTGCTCAGGTCAAACTGCAAAATGGTAGAATCAGACTTGCGGAATTGCATTGGTACGAAGCACACGGAATCGGCAAGAGAAAAATGAAGATCAAAACATTTTTGGATTAGAGTCATGAGCGAAAACGACAGACAATTCGTCCTGTGCATAAAGAATGACGGCTGCGCTGATTTGCAGATTCGCAAGATCTACGAAGTGCTGCCCGACGAAAGCGCGGCGAAGGACGAATATCTTCGCATAATCGACGAATCAGGCGAAGACTATCTTTATCCGTCGAACTATTTTTATCCTATCGAGATTGCTCAAAGTGTCCGCGAAACTCTGCTTCATGCCGCTTAAATGTGAGATCGGTGTCCGCCGAAACTTTTATGAAGAGCGCGTTTTGGATTTTGCCGATCGTCCTTTTCGTAGCAGCACCTTTTTTTGTGGTTGGACCGATTAATAACCATTACAATCGCTTTGAAAAGATTGCGAAGGAATACGAGTGTTACCCTGTTGAAAACTGTAGATTTGATTTTAACGACGACGGTAAATTCGACTCCTTTTCTATCGTGAACGAACCGACGAATGCGGAGAGATACAACTACCGCCTAAAAATCCATGTCGAAAACGGTGGGCTTGCACGAGAAATAATCAATTTAAGGTACGATTCCACAGACAATACATTACGAACACACTTGGCTCCATTTGAGGAAAGTGGCGTTAAGAAGTTCATTGTGTACGACACTATTAACCCCGTCCAATTTTTCGTGTGGAACGGTTCCGAGCTTGTTGTACAACAAGACCGAACGCTTCTCGAACAAGAAATTTGGAAGGCAATGTCTCTAGAAGACGACACCGGTGGTCGTTGGACAAAATTTGTCCTTGGACTAACATTTATAGCTCTTTTTGGACTCTATTACTTTGTTCTAGTGATAGGAGCTGTGCTTTATATCCATTTGCGGAGAAAACTAGCAAAAACCCAAGCCTAATCAATGAAACTCCTCATCGCAAATGGCCATCTCATTGACCCGGCCGCTCCAGAAAACACAGGCATGTCCGTACTCATCGAAGCCGGACGCGTAGCCGCGTGGCTTAAGCCGAACGAGAAACCGCCCGAGGGTTGCGAAGTGTTCGACGCATCAGGGCTCCTCGTCGCACCCGGCTTCATAGACATGCACGTACACCTTCGCGAACCTGGCCAGGAACACAAAGAAACTATCGCATCAGGTTGCGCGGCGGCGGTTGCCGGCGGCTGGACGAGTGTATGTCCGATGCCGAACACGTCCCCCGTCAACGACAACGCGGCGATCACGCGTTACATGATCGAGCAGGCCGA
>JBBKXD010000120.1:0-9802 GCA_037969295.1 Pyrinomonadaceae bacterium
ATGATTTGGACAATTTTAGTAGTTATATTGGTTTTATGGTTGGCAGGCTTCATCGGCAATATCGGCGGTTCTTTGATTCATTTACTATTGCTCGCGGCAGCCGTCGTGCTGGTCGTCAAATTGGTCGGCGGTCGAAAGTGAGTGTTGGAGCGACAAAGCGGTCTGGCCGCTTCATTGAGAGGAGTAATTTGAGATGAACGACTTGAGAGAAAACGGCGAATCGAAAGCCGAAACCATCAAGAGTGAGGATAGGCATTCAACGCTACGTCGCTACGGAATTATCGGGGCAGTTGGGTTGGCTTTGTTTCTGTTGGGTTTCGTTCCGATGTGGCTGTCGGCCCGATCTACCGCGAATGAGCGCGACACGGCGCAAGTAAATTTGCGACAGAGCGTTTTGCAAAATAATCTTGCGACTGCCGCGCTGAACGCTCGTCGTGGCGAGTACGAGCAATCAAGGCAGCAAGCAAGTGTTTTTTTTACTGACCTTCGCGCCGAGGCCGAACGCGAACAGAGTGCGTTCACTCCACAGCAGCAAGACGCCCTAAAACCGATATTGGCCGGCCGCGATGAAACTATCACAATGCTGGCCCGGAATGATCCGGCATCTGCTGAACGGCTCTCGGACCTCTACTTCACGCTTTTGCAGATAAGGAATTAGCTGGCATGAGAAATCAGAATCCTGAGTCGGTCTTTTATAGAACAAGGGGGCACTAATTATGTTTAGGAAATTATTTTTATTTATGGCCATCGCGGCATCCGTCAGCATTTCGGCGGAAACGGCAATCGCTCAAATCGATATGTTCGGCGGGAATTCGAGGACCGAACGAAAAGTTCGAAGCGAGATCTTGTCGTTGCCTTATTACGGCGTTTTCGATGCAATCGGCTATCAATTGAACGGCAATACCGTGACGTTGACCGGCTATGTCGTGCGTCCGATCACAAAATCCGACGCTGAAAACTCGATTGAGGATATTGACGGTGTGAGCAGCGTGGTCAACAACATCGAAGTTTTACCGCTATCAAGTTTTGATGACCGCATTCGGCGGCGAACGCTGCAAACATTGACGAATCGCGGCGGCAGTCTCTTCTACAGCTTTCTTGGGACAAATCCGTCGATCAGAATTATCGTCAAGAACGGCCGTATTACGCTCGAAGGCTATGTGTACAGCAAAGCCGATTCAAATCTGGCCAATATTTTGGCTCGCGGCGTTTCGGGAACGTTTGGCGTAACGAATAATTTACAGGTTATCGGAGACAAACCGTGATGCCCGACTGCCGGTTATTGGTATTCAGAGCGACGCTTTGAGAATTCAGCGTAAACGCTTCTAAATTTAGTGGAGGAAAGAAAATGCAAACAGCAACAACAAATGAAAAAAATATGATGTCGGTACTTTTCCGCGACCGCGAGGCTGCGGTGGATGCTTACCAGGAGCTTTTAGATCGCGGTTTCACAAGCGACCAGATCAGCGTATTGATGTCCGAAGAATCGCGATCGAAGGTTTCAACGGCGATGGGCACCAAAGCTGCGGAGGGTACGGGAATCGGAGCGGCCGTCGGCGGCACGGCCGTCGCGATTATAGCCGCGATCGCCGCGATCGGCACCACGGTTATAATTCCGGGTCTTAATTTAGTAATTCTGGGTCCGCTGGCGGCCGCCTTGGCCGGAGCCGGGGCGGGCGGTGCTGCGGGTGGATTGATCGGAGCTCTCGTCGGTGCCGGAATTCCCGAAGAAACAGTCAAACACTACGAAAACGGCCTAAAGGAAGGTGGAATCGTAATCGGACTTCAACCTCGCTCAGTTGTTGAAGCCAACGAGGTCGAAAGAGTATGGAAAGAATGGAAAGGTGAGCGGATATATCGCTGACCGTGTGCCCGCGCGACCGGCCGACGGTATCTTAAAGAGAACGGCCCGCCGCATAAGTTTAGTAGGGATTAGCGTTTACGCGAAAGTTCTGGAAATACCCCTTCCGAGCAGTCGGTTGTATTCATTATTAACAACGTCGTTACATTCGCAAACGGCCTCTTCCAATCCACGCCGGTCAAGTATCGTTATCGTTCCGCGAACATTCTTGGTCAATTTTTTGGCCGCTAATTTTCTCGCAGCCATCGTCACCCCTTCGCGGCGCACTCCAAGCATGTTTGATATCAGGTCATGGGTCATCACCAGCTTATCCGAGTTCAAACGATCGTGGCTGAGAAGCAGCCAGCGGCAGAACTGCTGGTCGACCGAATGGAGCCGATTACACACTGCGGTCTGCGAGATTTGCGTTATCAACGCTTGGGTGTAACGAAGCAGCAGATTGTGAAATGAGCCGCCTAAAGTAAATTCGGCCATAAGATCTTTAGAATTCATTTTGAGAGCTTCGCCTGCACTCTGAATCACCGCCCGGTTCGGCGTCGTGTCGCCGCCCATAAACAAGGCGATTCCAAGTATCCCGTCGTTGCCCACTATGCCGATCTCGGCTGTCGATCCGCTCTCCATGATATACAGGAGAGAAATAATTGCGGTCGTAGGGAAATAGACATGATCCAACTTATCGCCGGATTCATAAAGAACCTGCCCGAGCTTTAGAGTTACCAGCTTTAGATGAGATTGAACGCGCTCGAATTCTGCATCTGGCAGAGACGCAAGCAAATAATTCTTATTACGATTGTTTAGGTTGGCGGCGTCTGGCACGGCCTCCTCCAAGTAAAGCCCGTAACGGATCTCAAATACTCAACAAAATGACATTACTACAAAGGTGATGTGTGTGCAATCGCATACAATCACCGAAATCAGGGTTTTTCCTTGCGGCGAATGATTGGATGAGCGCGGCAATCTGGCCTGATATCCCGGTGTAACACAGCAACAGGTTGACGATCTAAAGACTTTCAAAGACACATTCAGCAGCGACCTTGGCGCTCATATCGCGGCACAGGCCGCTGCGAAATCAAAAACCCAAACAAAAGAAGCAAGCCGGAAGAACGTCGAAGATCAGCTTCGCGTCTTGCGAAACATGTCAAAGGTCGGCGGCGCAGCCAAATCAGACATGGCGGCTCTCGGTATTCCTGTTCAGTCAGAAAAAGCTCCGGCTAACGCGACACGTCCGGCGGTGCGAGTGGACACGGGCCAGCGGCTGCAGCACACGATCCATTGGACCGAGGAAGCGACACCCGACAACAAAAGGAAACCACGCGGGGCAATGGGCGCCGAGATTTGGGCGAAATTCGACGGCCCGCCGCCGATTGACGAGACAGAATGCACATTCCTGACGCTTGATGCTTTCACGCCTTATAAAAAGAATATACCGGAGCAGACGGCGGCAAAATGGCTCACTATCTTGTTCGGCGGCGTATGCGGGACGGTTCTACAACCGCCTGGGGCGAAACGGTTAGCGCTACGATCACGGCCTAGGAATAGACCGCATCTGACGCGCTGAAAAGGCTTCATCTTGACTGATCGAAGCCTTTTTTTGCGCAAAGCGTGCATTATCGCACTTACCCTTAAACAAGCTAAAATCCAAAGTTTCTGCGGCGTAATCAAACCGCTGTCGCTCCTTAAACACAATAACCTCAATTAAACTGCACTAAAAACATTCTTCTTCAACATCCTTCAGAATAGCCGGCTCTGTCGGGGGTGGCCATTCAAGGTGTGTGTCAGCGCACCGACCAGTACGTCTTAACCTGTTTTAATTATAAATAGCTTGGGTCCATGGATTGTAGATTGAATGCCTTACCAAACTTGCATTCATATAACGCTCCTGTGTTAACCAAATTCTCATGGAAGAGGCGTTTTGGCCGCTGTCGATTCATATTGTTTATATTGATAGCTGCCAAAGGAACAAGGGGAGGGGCAGACAAAATCTTGAACTTATTTTCAAGTTTTTATCTGTCCCGACATTCCGCCGGAACAAAAGATCTCGTGGTCAAGATCGTATTTTGAGGGCGGATGGTAATGAAAATAAGGGGTATGGATCATGAGACACGTCAAAGTATTGCTGCAGCTACACAGCATAAAACTATTTCTTATTTCGGTTTGTGCGATCAGCTATCTTGGACTTACATCCACAAAAACCTTTGACAACGCCCCAGCTGGAACAGCGGTTGCTGTCTCGGCCGTCCCGAGTGTCAACCAAGAAAGTAAGAGCGAGCGGCTCATCATTAACGAATACCCAAGATCGCGAACAGATCTCGGGGCACTTACGAGGCCAACCGGTCAGCCGCTAAAATTCCCGCTTCATAGAAAACGGGGAATTAGTTTCGATCAAACTGCGCAAAAAACGACGGTGGTCATCAACAAGTTCGATTTTGAAAATCTAACCGCCTTTCGACACATTTTCCGATTCGTTTAAAACATCAAAAAACGCTAACCGGTATTCAGAACAAGGGGTGATCAATGGACATTTTTCTATTAACGAACGAGCAGACAGGGACTTAACCATTCTGGATTTGGCGGGTTGGCTGAGACCTGACCGCGCCAATATATTGCTTGAAAATACCTTGAGGCGTTTGGTCGGACGGGGCCAGAACCGAATTATTCTCAACTTCTCGCAAGTTTCCTATATCGACGGCTTCGGGGTCCAAGAACTAATTAAGGGTTACGACACGATCTCTAACGCTGGCGGCCAGCTAAAGATTTGCAGTGTGAAATCAAGGAGTCTTGAGTTGATTCGTCTTACAGAGTTGTCGATGGTATTTGAACTTTTCGAGCGTGAGAAAGACGCGACGGAAAGTTTCAAAATACGAAGGAATTATTTCAGGACAACCCCTGGAGCCGGTAAACAGGTGCCCGACGTGGACGCTATGGTGATAAACAAAAAAATGCGCGCCTTTTTTTCGAAAATAGCCATGCGTGATAGCAGATCCGCAACGTAAAGAAATACGAATATCATGGTTGTTTTGGTCTTTGGCACTGGAGGTTTCAATGAGCAGTGAGGAACGGGCTGAGGAGAGGTGGGAGAACGAAGGCGGAGCCACCGCTAGTTGGTTATCTGATAAATGGGGCGGACTATCAGGGTTGAATGAAGGGTAATTTCATTTGTCGCAACTACGACAAAATAACACGGTAACGTCACGGCGGTATCGTTCCATAAATATCTGCCAAACGGATAGAAAATCAATAGATTTTAAGGAGTATGACCAAAATGTTAAACAAAGCAAATGATCTGAACGGTTACACGTTGAACAGCCTCGACGGAGAAATAGGTAAGGTCGAAGAATTTTATTTCGATGACAAGTACTGGACAATTCGCCATCTGGTCGCGAACACAGGAAATTGGCTTACGGGGAGGCACGTGTTGATCCCGCCGTACGCGCTGGGCGTCATAGATGGTAAAGAAGAACAAATCGCCGTCAACCTGTCCAAAAAACAGATCGAGGATAGTCCATCGTTGGAAAGTGATAAGCCCGTCTCGCGACAATTTGAGGAGGGCCTGTACGGATATTACGGATATCCGACGTATTGGGGCGGCGCATATATGTGGGGAACTTCTCCCTACATTGTACGCGATCCTAATCAATGGTAAGGGTCAAACGCGTCTGAGGAAAAGTGGGACGCTCACTTGCGCAGCACTTACGACGTAGGCGGTCATTACATTCAAGCCACAGACGGTGATATTGGCCATGTCGAGGATTTTGTTATCGACGACGAGACGTGGGCGATTCGTTATTTAGTCATCGACACGAGGAACTGGTGGCCGGGAAAGAAGGTCCTGATTTCCCCGAGATGGATCGAAAGCGTTAGCTGGGGCGAATCGAAAGTCTTCGTCAATCTTTCCAGAGAGGCCATAAAGCAGTCCCCGGAATACACCGAGGAGTCTCTCCTAACGCGGGATTATGAGAACGCCTTACATGGACATTACGATCGCTCTGGATATTGGCTAGATGAAAGGTCGGCCAAGGCCCATTCGCAATAAATTGGTCGCTTCTGCCTCGACGAGCGGGTCGACATCCGATGTTTGCAAGGAATATGAACTGCTTTTGAGAGGGGAAAACCTAATCGGATTGGAATGATCAAATTGGGACGGATGTGAACCAATTTGGCCATAATGGCTTATCGGGATTAAAAAAAATAAGGGGAAACGCAAAATGGATTGGCTATACACAAATTGGTTTTGGATTCTTTTGATCATTCTGTTCTTTACGATGATCGTGTTCGGTCACCGCTCCTACCGGGGGCGTTTAAGGTTCGCCGGGCACGGTGGCGTTGCGGGTCAACGCGGGCGTGATGAAATGGAGGACGACGAAAGCAAGGTCGCAAGTGTTGACTCCACGTTAGGCGGGCATCAAAACTAAAAAGTGCGAATCCGTTTATATCCTAGAAGGGCAAGCGAGGCCTAATGGGCCTTGGCTTTGCAGATAGCTGCCAAGCACCTTATCAAGGACGAGAGTCATAACATTCCGATGAGAGAACGTCGCCGTGCTATCGACTCCCTATCTCCCCCGCATGTGTGTTTGCGCACGGACATAAGCCTTTTGATCTGTTCAAATGAGACGTATCTCAACGCCTTAGATTGGTCACGGGAAAAAGCTTTGGGATTTTATGGGCAAAAATCATGAAACAATTTGAAGGTGACCCGCAAACCACGCCACACGAAGACAATGCAGTCGGGGACGGAAGCAAATACGGAATTGGAGCGGGTAAAAAATTCGGAATTTATGGATGCGTATTTTTTTTCGTGGCAGCGATATTGGTCGTAATAGCACTAATATTGGCCGTTAGGTACGTGGTATATTCGGGAACGTCCGGCGTCGGGCCGTAAGTAACTGCTCGCACTGGTTAAGTTTGATCAAATTAAGGACAAGCCTTTGTCTGCCGAATGAAGTTGAGAGCCATTCAGATGGCGCATTCAGCTAACACTCGCAAATTAACCAAATTCCTGAGACAAAGATTGGCATCCATCGATTTTTTCGATCGCTGTCGACAATTGGAAATTATGAAATCATTTGGCTGGTTATTGCGATTGCTTGAGATTTACCGCCACTGCGGTGTAAATTGATTTATGAATATATCAGAAGACAAACCGAAGAAATTGGACGTCGACGAAAGTGAGCCAACAGGCGCCGAAGAGAGACAGCAAACTTCGACAGAGGAACAGGTCAAGCGGGAATTCGAATATTCTGCGGACCATGGAGAGCCGGAACGGGACCAGATAGAAAACGAGTTAGCCGAACCGGACTACATGCTTCCGTCGCCAATGAACAGCCGGGAGGATGCGACGTTTACGAATATCAACGCCGATCAAAAAGGCCGGGCGTTTGGCGTTGCAAACCAGAGAAATGAGCCGCTGGATATTCTCGAGAAGGTTGAAGAGCGTGACGATGACCGCTGGGCATTGAATCCCGCATCGGCAGAAGCCGACGAATAAAAGCCGATAGACGAGTAACCTCCTGCATTTGAAGCAACCACCGAAAAATAAGGTCAAACACTATGAGCAGTAAAAATAACGTCAACCCAGATCATTACAAAACCGCCGGCCGTGAGCGTCCCGGACAGGATATCGTGCAGGAAATCCAAAAACAGAATTACACTGAGGCAAAGGCAGAGGAAGAAGGCCGGGAACATGGAACGGGCTCTAAATTTATTCCGGGTCGCGCTCAGGCAACGGTCTTACCGCCTGCAGCTGAAACGGATCACGAACCGGCCGGCGAACCGGCCGATCAAAACAGCAAGAGTTGAGGTAACTTTATGAATAAACAGAAATCAAATGCACGAGGTGAAAAATCCAATGTCGATAAAGCGGATACAACGCGATACGGTTTCGAACCGATCCCGGCGACTGCCAAGGTTGACGGAGCCTCCGGCGGAAATGAGCCGACCGGACGCACCGCTGTCGAAGTGCAGGATTTTTATACCGAAGAAGAGATGGAAGATGACGCGGAAGAATTGAGGAAAGCCCATCCGGCATCTGAAGCGTCAGACAAGATTAAGTAAGTGCTTTCCACAAAGATAAGTAGCGAGAAAAATATGTACGAAGATCTGATGAGAAAACTGGCGGAATGCCCGCCGACTGAAATGCCTGTGTTGAGCGTCTATCTTGATATGCGGCCGCAGGCGACCGGCCGAAATCCAGACGTTCGGTCGGGCGATATCGTCCTTAAAGACCGCCTGCACGAAATTGAAAAAACCTATCTGCCACGCGGAGCGGATCTCGATTCGTTTCGCTCTGACCGCGAAAGAATCGAGAACTTTGTCGAGAACGAAATGTCCCCGGCAACGAGCGGCCTGATTATCTTTGCGTGCACTGCGATCGGCCTGTGGGAAACGGTCGAAGTTGGAGCAGAACTCGAGAATGAGGTCGCGGTCGGGTCGGTACCGGCACTTTATCAGTTCGCAAAATTGCTTGACGATCATGAAACGGCTGTTGTTGCAGTCGTCGATACGAATACCGGGCGCTTCTTTGTAACCAACTTCGGCAAACTGGAAGAAACAGATGGCCCGGACGACCCGGACAATGATGCGTACCACAAAACGAAAGCCGGAGGTTGGAGTCAGTCACGATACCAGCGGAAAGTTGATAACACCCGCGAAGCATTCTCAAAAGAAGTGGCCGCCGATCTCGATACGCTTATCAAAAAAGTAGACGCAAAAAATCTTGTTATCGCAGGCGATGAAATAGCGATGACGCTTTTACAAAACAACCTCGGGCCAGCCGCCAAAGAGATATTGTATTCAGAGATCTTACGCATCGACGAAAAAACTCCCCGTTTGGAAATTAAGGAACGTGTAACCGGGATTCTCGCGGAGATCGAAAAAGAGAACGCGCTGTCGGACGTGGAGAGACTTATCGGAGCTATGCGAGGCGACGGCCTCGGTGTCGCGGGCCTGAATGCAACGACACAGGCGCTCAAAAATGGCCAAGTCGAAACACTCCTACTGGATCCGAACTCCGATGCCTTTTCGCAAGACATTCGCAACGATGTGATCCGTCTTGCCGCGACCACAGGAGCAAACATCGAAATGGTTGAAGGGAACGAAAAATTCGCCGCCATGGAGGGCGTCGGCGGCCTTCTTCGGTACAAATTACAAGGCGAACATCCGGCCAATGACATTGATGCGAAATACAGTTTGGACAGTAAAGATCCGTTGATCAACATTCCAAACGACCCGGAATCCGACGCCGTGCTATCAGCCGGAAAATAGTTGGCGTCGACGGCGGATTTAAGAGCAATACCGAAATGAATTTCACCGACAAGACTAAGGCAAAGCTGCAGCATTGGGGCGTGATCGCCGGGGCCGTTTTGGCGGCATTCCTGATCGGGCTTGTACCAATGTGGATTACGGCGAGAAACAATGCCGCGGAACTTGATGCCGCCAAGACCCAATTGCGAAGATCGGAGATAAGCAATCTCTTATCGTCATCGATAGTTGACGCGAGACGCGGTGAATATGAAACCGCCCGGCAGGAATCCAGCGAATTCTTTACACGACTGCGCGCTGAGGACGACAAAGGCGATGACGGCTTTCTCACAGCCGACCAGCGAACCAAGATAAAGACAATATTCGAGGATCGTGACGCCGCGATCACCATGCTGGCCCAACGCGACCCCGCTTCGCTCGATCGTTTGACCGGATTTTACGTTTTGTATCTGCAGGCCGTGCCGGCGGCCCAAACTTTATCTCAACCCGAAAAAGTGCCGGTGCGATAGCAAACTACCGGGAAAGGCGACCGCACACGTTTGAGTGTGGTGGCCGCATGCCTTTGCGCACTCCCGACCAATCAAGAAGTGAAGGGTGAAAAGGTGAGAAGGTGAAAATGCCTTCCAGCTTTTTCACCTTTTCACTTTTTCACCTTTTACCTTCCTAAGGTTTGACGGTGAGATA
>JBBKXD010000121.1:0-17102 GCA_037969295.1 Pyrinomonadaceae bacterium
CTTGTGCCCACGTGCCTGCAGCATTCCAGCGAGCGACGCCATCGCGGTCCCGCAAATTCCAATGAGGTGATAGTGCATACTTGATCGCCGCGTAAATCGAATGATCAATTTTCCCGTTCCGTCGAAATAGAAGTTGCCTCGGAAATAATGACCACACGCATGCGGACCACGGATCGTAGGCCAGCGGCGATTATTCCATACTCTAGCATGTCGCCGCTCGCTGCGAGGCCCGAACGCGGATCCTTCTCAGAGCCCTTTGACGGCCCAAAAGTGGATTCGTGTCGGCCGGTTCGTCGCGCCTCTCCGCCTCACCATTTCTAGGTCAGGGGTCCGAAATCAAGAATACGCGCAGCTTAGACCCGCCTGAAATGGACCGCATTCACGTTGACGGATGCACCAATCAGGTTGACCGGTGTTGCTAAATCCGTTGGGTTCGATTATTCCGATAAGTCTTGTTACTTCTTAAGTTAGCCTCGCGGCACGCAACGTGACTTAAGGAATCGCGAGTCGACGTGCACGAGCCCCTCGCCGAACGGGCACGCGAATCAATTACAAACGGTCAAAGTTATGAACCAAAACCTTCCATCGAGAATTAAGTTCGCAGTCCTCGCGGCCATAACGCTCGCCCTCGCTTTTGCGGTGACCCTTCCCGTCGATGCGGCTCCGAAACAGAAAAAGAGCGCGAAGCTCGAGAAGAAGATGAGGCACACGTCTCCCAACGATCTCGTCGACGTCATCATCTCGCCGACAAACGGATGGACCGCCGCCCTGACCCGCGATCTCAATCTAAAAGGTTCCATCAAAAAAAGAGACTTCGTAAACTTTCCGTTTCAGGTCTTCCGCGTCAAGCAGAAAGACCTCAACTCGCTGGCAAACCATCCGGACGTCGACTTCATAACGCTCGACGATACGGTCAAAGGCCTTGGCCACCTGACTACGACAACCGGCGCCCAGAACATCCGCGGACTTCTCGGCAATTCAACCCAACTTGATGGTCGCGGCGTCGGAATAGCCGTCGTCGATTCGGGCATGGACACCGACCACGTTAATCTGAAAAACCAGAACGGAGGATCGCGAATCGTTTTCGCCCGGGACTTCACTGGAGAGAACCGAACCGACGATCCGTACGGGCACGGGACTCACGTCGCCTCGATCGCCGCCGGCAACAATCTGCACGCAAGAGGCGAATACGAGGGTGTCGCGTCCGGGGCTCACCTCATCAACCTTCGCGTACTGAACGGCCTTGGGAGCGGCAGCACGAGCGGTATTCTGGCCGCGCTCGACTGGATCTACTCGAATCGCCTGAATACGAGCTACAACATCCGCGTCGTCAATCTCAGCCTTGGTGGGAATGCAGTTGACAGTTACGTCAACGACCCTGTTTGCAGAGCAGTTCGGAAGCTCGTTGATGCAGGAATAGTCGTGCTCGCGGCTGCTGGAAACGAAGGAAAGGATGCCGACGGAAATAAGATCTACGGACAGATCCACTCGCCCGGAAATGAGCCGTCTGCGATTACCGTGGGCGCGATCAATACGTACGGAACGGACGTTCGAACGGACGACGTGGTAACGAGCTATAGCTCGCGCGGCCCGACCCGCTCGTTCTACACGGACGAATCAGGCGTCAGGCATTTTGATAATCTTATCAAACCCGACCTCGTCGCTCCGGGTAACAAAGTCATCAGCGCTCAGGCTTATCAAAATTATCTGGTGGTTGCGGATCCATCCCTGTCCGCAAATAACTCGGGCTCGAACGCCCGAAAACAGATGTATCTTTCGGGCAGTTCGATGTCGACTCCGGCCGTGGCCGGTGCGGCGGCGATAATGCTGCAGGCGAATCCGACACTAACCCCAAATCTTATCAAGACGCTTTTGATGTACACAGCGCAGACCATCAACGGTGCCAACACGTTCGAGCAAGGTGCTGGTGCACTGAATATAGACGGCGCCGTCCGACTCGCGAAACTGGTCCGCCAGGATATTACGTCGCAGACTTTAACCGGATCCGCCCTTCTTACCGCTGCTGCTCCGGCTCCGAGCAGTTTGATCAACGGTCAAACGATCGCATGGGGCCAAGGCGTTATCACGCATTACGCTTTTGCGACCGGCACCAACTTGATCACGCAGTATCAGGGAATTTACCGGTTGGGCGTGCTGATCGGTGATGGCGTTCTGATCGGTGACGGCGTGCTAATCGGCGATGGAGTTCTGATCGGCGATGGAGTGCTGATCGGCGATCACATCCTAACCGGAAACGGGGTCCTGATCGGAGACGGTTTGCCGTTCCTAAGCTGCGGTGTCCTGATCGGTGATGGGGTCCTCTTGAGCGATGGTGTTCTTATTGGCGACGGAGTCCTTATCGGAGACGGCGTACTCATCGGCGATGGAGTTCTGATCGGCGATTCGGTCAGGGCGTCCGGCATAGCCGCCCAGGCTCGTAATGCGATCAGCGGTGACCAGACATCGGCGATGGCTCCGATCTGGGACTCAAGTCCGGACGATTCACCCACCGGCTTGTCGAGCGTGGCTGTCGGCAGTTCTCAGATCAACATCTCGTGGAGCGAGAACGTAACAAACGAAGACGGCTTCTCGATCGAAAGCTGTCTTGGCTCTACTTGCACAGACTTCATAGAGATCGACCGCGTGCCTGCGAACGCAGTTACTTACTCGATCAACGGACTAACGCCGAATGTAACCTACCGGTTCAGGGTACGAGCGTACAACGACGGCGGATATTCATTCTATACAAACGCCGCAGCGGTGACGGCAAATTAGATAAGTGGAGATTCCTGAGAGGAGCAAAATCATGTCAATCGAACAGATGATGCACACCGTAATGGAAGATACTGCTTATCTTCCGCAGCCGATCCTGCCTCTGACGGTCGCCGAGTTGGCGGAGGCGGAGGTGACCGAGGTACTCGGGTTCTTGTTGGAACGGCCTATTCATACGGTGATAATGATGGGAATGATCCGCGACAACGGGCTCGTAAGCGAACTGAATCGCGGAAAATTTTTCGGATGCCGAAATTCGGAAGGCCGGCTCGAAGGAGTCGCCCTGATCGGCCACGCAACCCTCGTCGAGGCGCGAACACGAGCAGCTATCCGGGAATTGGCGGTCACCGCTCAGATCCACTGCCGATTGGGAATGTTTCTGGCCGAACTGCGGGTGGCTGAAGAGTTTTGGAACTCTTACGCCGATGCCGGTCAGCAGATGCGCTTCGCGTGCCGCGAACTACTATTTAAGTTGGAACGGACGCTCGAACATCGCGGAGAGATCAACGGTCTGCGGCTCGCAACGCTGGACGATCTCGAGCTGCTCGCACCAGTTCACGCAGCGATGGCCGAAGCCGAAAGCGGAGTTAATCCGCTCGAGTCCGATCGGGACGGGTTCCTTGCTCGGTGTGCGAGAAGGATCCATCAGCGACGCGTCTGGATAGTCGTGGAAGACGACAAGCTTTTGTTCAAGGCGGACATTCAGGCGGACACACCCGAGGTGGTCTATCTCGAGGGCATCTATACCGCCCCGGAAATTCGTGGTACCGGACTGGGAAGGCGATGCTTGACCAAACTATGTGCCCAACTACGGCGCGGAAACCGTTCGGTCTGCTTGTTCGTTGGCGAAGAAAACCGGCGGGCTCAGGCCTTTTATCGGTTGTGCGGGTTCAGGTGTGAGAGTCAGTACGACACCATCTTCCTGAAGCAGGAAATCGAGGAATCGGTCAACTAGGACAATCGGGCAAACTTAGAAGAAAGAAGTCGGATCGACCCGCCAGGATCGATTCGACTTTTATTTTCCGACGCACTTCTAACGGGTAAGAACGGTTGTCAGTCTCGCCAACGCGTTTTCGAGTATGTGATCTTCGCGGGCGATACAGATGCGGACATATGAATCCCACATGTCGCTGTCGGCAAACGCGCTGCCGGGTGTCATGCCGACGCCCGCCTTCTCCATCAGCATCTCGTTGAACGCCAAAGCGTCGTCAAAGTCAGGCGGGATCTTTGCCCAGAGATAGAATGCCGAGCCTGAATCGTAGATATCAAACCCTAGATCGCGGATACCATCGCTGAAACTACGTCGCTTCGCGTCGAACTTATCCCGCAGTTCGGGATAGTATCCGTCATTCGCCATAAGTACGCGCGACAGAGCTGCCTGCAACGGCGTCGCGGGGCAAACGTAGATGACATTCGCGGCGTTGTTGATCGGGGCGATCAGCTCGCCCTTCCCGTACGCGTAGCCAAGTCGCCAGCCCGATATGTTCCAGGATTTCGAAAAGGAGTTAACGGTGATCGTCCGCTCCCACATGCCGGGCAGGATCGCGATCGGGATGTGCGGATGTTCGCCGGTAACATAGTGTTCGTAAACTTCGTCTGAGATGACTAGCAGATCCAGCTCTTGTGCAACTTCCGCGACTGCTTCCAGCTCCGTCTGCGTCATAACCTTGCCACTCGGGTTCGCCGGCGAGCAGACGATGATCGCCCTGAGCGGAAATTCGTTTCTATCGATCAACTCTCTGCAGCGAGCAAGAAGTGCGTCCTTCTCAAACGACAGCTTTTCATCCAACTCAAACGACGCGGTCTTGCCGCCAAATTCTTCCAGAATGCGGCGATGATACGGATAGTAAGGTTCGAAAACCAGTGCGGATTTTCCAACAAGATAGCTTTGGGTCAATCCGATCAGGGCACCGGTGCCGCCGGACGTTATCATTAGTTCAAACGGCCGGGCATCAACGTCAATATCGATTCCGTTATATCTTTTTATCTTTTCGGCGACCGCCGTACGCAAGTTAGCGTTGCCCTCGCTCCCGCCATAATGGTTCTGGCTCGCAGCAATTATCTCGGCAGCTTCCCTAGCTAATCGGGGGTCGATGGGGAGCTCAGATTGTCCTTGCACAAGATTACCGCTCGGCGGAACAAGCCGCGTTATCGCTCTGATATCAGGCTTGATCTTTTTTACCTTTGATTGGGGCATACGGATATAAAAATATCAAAATTCCGAGAAGCCCGCACTCGGCAGAAGGCAGAAGGCAGAAGGCAGAAGGCAGTAAGCAGTTAGCAATAAGCAATAGGCAGTAAGAAAACTAAGCCTTCCGCCTTCCGCCTTCTGCCTTCCGCCTTCTGCCTTCTGCCTTCTGCCTTCCGCCTTCCGCCTTCCGCCTTCCGCCTTCCGCCTTCTGCCTTCCCCTGTCATAATCTCTGGAAATGGACCGCAAGCTGCCCCCTTCTCAAAAACCAAACCTAATCGGCGGACACTTTCGGAAGTTCCGGACGGATCCGACGGGTTTTCTTACTGCACAATCCAAATTGGGAGATGTTTCCTATTTCCGGATGGGTTCTCAACCCGGATACTTTCTCAATCATCCCGATCTGGTTCGCGATCTCTTTGTCGTCAACGCGCATAAATTCATGAAGGGCCGTGCACTCCAGCGTGCTAAGAATTTGCTTGGCGAGGGGCTGTTAACAAGCGAAGGCGAGTTTCATCTGCGTCAAAGGCGGATGATACAGCCAGCCTTTCACCGGGCGAGGATCGCCGACTACGCGAAATCTATGGTCGAATTTGCCGATCGAATGGCGGCGACGTGGAATGACGGCGATGTTCGCGACATCGACAAAGAAATGATGCGGCTCACGCTCCAGATCGTCGGCAAGACCCTGTTCGACGCGAATGTCGAAGACGATGCGGACAACGTCGGGAACGCAATGACCTCGGTGAGCAAACTTTTCGATTTCCTTCTACTTCCCTATTCCGAATGGCTGCAGAAGTTACCGCTACCGCAGGCACGTCGTTTCAATAAGGCTCGGGCGACGCTGAACTCTGTGATCTACGGCATCATCAACGAGCGCAGGCGATCGGGTAAGGATACCGGCGACCTTTTGTCGATGCTGCTCGCCGCAAGAGACGAGGACGATGGTGGATCGATGACCGACGTGCAGATCCGTGACGAGGCCCTTACTTTATTTCTCGCCGGACATGAGACTACGTCGAACGCACTGACGTTCACCTGGTATTTGCTTTCACAGAATCCTGATAAAGCAGAAAAGCTAGACGACGAACTCGACCGAGTGCTAACACAAGGCCGAAACCCGACCGGTAGGGAGGGTGTCTCTTCAAATCCAAAATCCAAAATCCAAAATCCAAAATCGGGCAGTCGGCTGCCGACGATCGACGACCTGCCGAATCTGAAATACACCGAATCCGTCATCGCTGAATCGATGCGTTTGTTTCCGCCGGCATGGGCGGTCGGACGGCTCGCGATCGAGGAACATGACTTTGGTGGATTCAGTGTCCCGAAAGGCGCGCTCGCGCTTGTCAGTCCCTTTGTCGCACATCGCGATCCGCGCTTTTGGGATAGGGCCGACGAATTTATTCCTGAGCGTTGGAATACGCAGAGCGTGAAAGAAGCGGGGCAAAAGAATATCTACTTTCCGTTCGGCGGCGGCGTTCGCCGGTGCATCGGAGAAAGTTTTGCGTGGACCGAAGGCATACTTCTTCTCGCGACGCTGGCCCGAAAATGGAAATTGCAATTAGTTCCCGAACAGAAGATCGGTTTGCAACCGCTTATTACGCTTAGGCCGAAATATGGAATGAGGATGGGGATCGAGAGAAGGTAATACGAAGAGGCGGGTTTTGAGAGCGTCCGCGCAGCGGACCGCACGGTAATAGCCCAGCGATTCATCGCTGGGTAACTTCGTCCGTGACGAATAAGAGTCCCGTAGGGACGGCTGAAACCTTCAGTCTCTCAGTCGTCCCTACGGGACTCAACGCTTATATCCAACATAACCCAGCGATAAATCGCTGGGCTATTATCAGCCGTCGGCTTCGCCGACTGCCAACCGCCATCTACCTACTGTCTACCGCCTACTGTCTACTTCCTCGTCTTACTAACAAACTCATTCCCCTTCACCCAAAATCTCCACGGCATGTCGACGAATTCTTCGGCGTAATCGATGCCAACGCGCGGGCCGTTCGCGATCTCGGTCTTTTTGAAATTGCGGTATTCCTCTACCCAGATGCGTTCGCCCGACAGATCTTGACCGTTCAGATCGCGAGTGATACCGAACGCGATACATAACTTTCCCGGGCCTGACGTCAGGTTCTTATCTTTCATATCACCGCGCCGCGAGCGCATGACTTCGATCCCCTCGACCGGTTCGACCGCGCGTATCAGAACTACATGCGGATGCCCGGCCAAACCGGTCACAAGATTGAGCTGGTGGTACATCCCGTAGACGAAGAAAACATATACATGTCCGCCCTCGAAGTAGGTCACTTCGTTTCGTGCCGTCCGGCGTCCTCCGTAACTGTGCGCCGCCTTGTCCATCTCGCCAAGATACGCTTCAGTCTCAACGATCATTCCCGATACGCGCGACCCGTCCGGCGTCGGAACGACCAGCAATTTACCTAATAGATCGCGGGCGACACGCAGCGTGTCAGGTCTGATAAAGAAATCTAGATTGAGTCGCGTGGGTGACATTCTCTCTGGAACGCAGGTTGCACCATTCTAATTGCTCTAAGAATTCAATCGAAAACGTGCGGAAAACGTACGGGATTTGTCTTCGAGTGTATCAAAAGAATGACGAGGTATCAGATATGTTGGTCAGCGATGTTATGAGCACATGCGTAGCAGAATGCACCGAAGATGCGAGATTAGAAGAAGTATTCGAGCTGATTCAACAGTGCGATCATGGGTTCGTTGTTGTGGTCGATAGCGTTGCCCATCGGGTTCCGATCGGTGTGGTTACTGAACACAGCATCTGTGAACAAATAATTGCGCGGGGCAGAAACCCGAAAAATTTATTGGCAGGTTCGGTGATCGATTCGCGAATTGTGAAACTTGTCAGTACTGATCTTGTCGAAAAGATCGGAGAAGCAAATCTGGCCGATGTTGCCGCCGTCGTCGTCGTAGACGAGAGTCGGCGCGTCTGCGGTTTGATCGCAAAGGAGAAGATCAGGAATTTAGCGCCGCTTGCCGCGAGGCGGGCGCAGTCATCTGCGGAGAGAATAAGCGAGATATCGGCACTTGGCTGGATCCAGTAAGTTTAAGGAGAAAATATTATGAACGTAGAAGAGATCATGACAAAAGATCCCGCGTGCTGTACGCCCGAGACAGGCCTTCAGGAAGTTGCGAAGATGATGGTGGATTCCGATTGCGGATGCATACCGGTTGTCGACAGCCAGGATTCGAAAATGCCGGTCGGAATGATCACCGATCGTGACATCGCCTGCCGCGTCGTTGCGAAAGGCCAGAACCCTCTCGACCTGACGGCCCAGGACGCGATGACGACAACCGTCGTGTCCGTGACACCCGATACATCAGTCGAGGATTGCTGCAATTTGATGGAAGAAAGTCAGATCCGTCGTGTCGCGGTCGTGGACGAGAAAGGGTCGTGCTGTGGCATCATCGCCCAGGCCGACATCGCAATTAATGCGAGCGACAAAAAGACCGCCGAGGTCGTGCAGGAAGTTTCGAAAGCCGCAGCCTCTTAAGGAGAGAGGGAGAAAGGGAGATGGAATACTGGTTCCTATCTCCCTTCCTCTTGTCGCCCTACGGCTGCTCACCCATTTCCGCCAGATCCTGCAGATCCTCGTAGGCTTTAGATAAGACAGGTCGCGCCCGTGTCGAGCCATCCATATCGCCGATATATCCTTCCTTGACCATCGCGTCGAGGATCGCGGCCGCGCGGCCGTAGCCTATTCGGAGGTGGCGTTGGAGCAGAGATGTCGATCCGCGCTTTGCGTTGACCACACATTTTAAAGCGTCGAGAAACAACGGATCGCGGCGGCCCGGCAGATCGCCCGAGTCGTCAAGCTCCTCGTCTGACTGCGTGATCGTTGTGTCGTATTCCGGTCTGCCTTGCGCCTTGATGTGCTCGACGATACGGGCGATCTCTTTTTCGTCGACGAATGCGCCGTGAACGCGTATGACCTGCGATGTAGCGGGCGGCAAAAATAACATGTCACCTTTTCCGAGCAGCCCCTCGGCGCCGTTACCATCGATGATAGTGCGCGAATCGACCTTGCTCGAGACCCGGAATGATATCCGGGCCGGAAAATTTGCCTTGATAAGTCCGGTGATGACATCAACCGACGGTCGCTGCGTCGCCAGCACAAGATGGATGCCGACCGCGCGAGCCATTTGGGCCAAACGCGTGATCGATTCCTCAACTTCCTTCCCCGATACCATCATCAGATCCGCGAGCTCGTCGATGATAATGATGATGTACGGCAGCTTGCGGTGCGGGTCGCCGCTGTCGTCCCACTGCTCAAGCGAATTCCGCCGCTTCGCTTCGGCGTTATAGCCGTCAATATTTCTTACGCCATAACCGGCAAGGTCCTTGTAACGGCGCTCCATCTCAGTAACGGCCCATCTCAAAGAGATCGCGGCCCGTTTCGGGTCGGTGATGATCGGCGTCGCGAGATGTGGAATGTCGGCATAAACGCCAAGTTCGAGCCGCTTCGGGTCGACCATTATGAACTTCACTTCGTCGGGCTTTGCCTTGTAGAGAATCGATACGACAAGCGAGTTCACGCCGACCGATTTACCCGCGCCGGTCGCACCTGCGATCAAAAGGTGCGGCATTTTCGCGAGGTCGGTCACGTAGTTCAGCCCGTCGATCGTCTTGCCTAGGGCGATCGTCATCAGCGACTCGGAGTCACGAAATTTCTTGGATTCAATGACGTCGCGAAGTTGGATCGTTTCGCGCTTTCTATTCGGAACCTCGATGCCGACAAACGCCTTGCCCGGTATGCGGTCGATGCGGACGGACTCGGCTTTAAGTGCGAGGCAGAGATCGTCGACAAGTCCGGTGACGCGCGAATATTTGACGCCAGGGTCGGGCTTGAACTCATACGTGGTAACAACCGGCCCGGGACAAATGTTGACGACCTTACCGGCGACATTGAATTCGCGCGTTTTTTCGACAAGCGAGTCAGCCAGCGCGAGCAGTTCTTTCTCCTTCTGCTGAATGTGCGGTGCGGCCGGAGTCAGCAGTTGAGAGCTCGGCAAAACGTAATTCTCGTAGGTCCGTGTCGGCTTGCCCAGATCAAGCGGCGTTTCGTCCTCTGAGATCGCGGGCGGCGTTTCGTTATTCAACTCGTCCGTATGTTTCGTCGGGGTGATCGGGATCGAGCCCGGTTTCGAGATCGAATCTTCGCCCGAAATTATCGTGTCGGGAACAGTCTCTTGCGGAGTGATCGACGGTGGCGTGATCAACTCGTCTTCGATCGCCTTCGACGTCTCGAATGGATTCTGGCCCGCACCGGCCGCGGTCGCGGCCGCCAACTCAGCCGCCCTACCGGCTTTTGTTTTCCGGGTTTCGGGAATAGAGATCGTCGGCGATTCCTTTAGCGACTTTTCTTCGAGCACCCCGCGGCGTTTTTCCTGTCGTCCCTTTGCAAGATTGATCTGCTCGGATCGCGCTTCGCGCCGCTTGGCCTTCCATTCGGCAAAATGAATCCTGAAATTTTCCCATCCAACTTCGAAATGCCCGAACGCCCATGTGAGAGTGAAGTTCGTGATCAAGAGCACGGAAGTTGTCGCCAGCGAAAGCAGTAAAACGGTGGCGCCGACCGTACTTAATAGACGGACCGAATAGGTCGTCAAAAGCGCGCCGAGTATTCCGCCGTGCCATCCGATCAGGCTGCAGAGAGCCGAGATGGACGCGACGAACAACGAGAATCCGATCATCTGGCTTACCCTCGGCCGAAGGCTTTCCGACTGAAATACCCGCCACGCGATCAACGCAAGCAAGGCCGGAAAAATATAAGCGACGATACCCACGGCGGAGAAAAGAGCCTCGGCCAAATTTGCTCCGACAACACCGATCCAGTTCTGGACCTTTTGAGAAGACGCCGTGTTGAATGTCGGATCACTCGGATTGTACGAGACGAGACAAAGAAAGATCAGCACCGAAACTGCCAGCAGAACGACGGCGATGATCTCGTTCAGACGCGAATGACGTGTCGTCACGCCCGTCTTCTTCTTGATCAGGGTCGTCCCGTCGGACAGACAGAAGTTCAGATCGTCGTCCTTATAGGTTTCCTTACATGTCGGGCAAATCTTCATTTGTGAATGGTGAATCGTGAATCGTGAATGGTGAATGGTGAATAGTTACTAGTAAAGAGTAATTGACTTCACTATTCACGATTTACGATTCACTATTTACTCCTTTCTTGTATAACAGAAACTCCTTGATAAAGTCATCAATATCTCCGTCGAGAACCGCATCGACGTCGGTGACTTCGAACTTTGTTCTTGTATCTTTCACAAGCCGGTATGGATGGAGGACGTAATTTCGAATCTGCGACCCAAACGCAATGTCCATCTTAGTGGCTTCGAGGTCGGCCGAATCGGCACGGCGTTTTTCAAGTTCGAGCTCGTAAAGCTTTGATCGGAGGACCTGCATTGCGACCGCGCGATTTTGGATCTGCGAACGCTGGTTCTGACACGTCACGACGATATTCGTCGGAATGTGCGTGATCCGCACCGCGCTGTCCGTAACGTTCACGTGCTGGCCGCCGGCCCCCGAGGAACGATAAGTGTCGACGCGAAGATCCTTGTCCTGTATGTCGACCTCGATGTTCTCGTCGATCTCCGGAGAAACGAACATAGATGCGAAACTCGTTTCGCGACTGCCGCCCGAGTTGAATGGCGAAATTCGAACAAGGCGGTGCACGCCGGCCTCCGTGGAGAGCAGGCCATACGCATAATCGCCCTCGACGCGAAAAGTCGCGGATTTGAGGCCGGCCTCGCTCCCCGACTGCTCGTCGAGAACTTCGACTTTAAATCCCTTTCGCTCGCCCCAACGCAAGTACATTCGCAGCAGCATCTGAGCAAAGTCCTGCGCGTCGGTACCGCCTGCACCGGCCTGGATCGAGCAGATCGCATTATTCGCGTCGGTTTCGCCGGAAAGCAGGCTCTGCGTTTGGGCGCCTGAAACGCGAGCCTCGAGACTCTTCATCAGCGCCTGGAGTTCGGTTGCCGAATCGGTATCGTCGGCGGCAAACTCAAAAAGCACTTCGGCATCGGAGACACCGGTTTCGAAATCTTTCTGCTGCTGCAAGGCCTTTTCGATCCGGCTGCGCCGGCCCATGACCTTCTGCGCACTTTCGGAATCATCCCAAAAGCCGGGTTCGGAGATCTGCTTTTCTATTTTTTCAAGCTCGGATCGTTTGCGAGGGACGTCAAAGGAACCTCCCAAGTTGAGTAACTTTTTCTTTTATTTCGCGGTGTTTTGATTGCAGTTCTGACAATTCCATAATTTCTTAGTCGGTCGGGTTATTGTGCAAATAATTTCGCATGCCTTCGAAACTATTCTGCCAGCCCGCGACACATGCGTCGAAAAAATCGTCGAGCAGCGGATCAGCCGGAGACAATTCCTGGACGATCGTCAATATGCAGCCCTCCGGCTGAGCTTCAATAAGCATGTCGGTCGTCATGTTCGTGCGTATCGGCCAGTTGGTACCGGCAAAATATTTCCCCGATCCGAGAAGCATCCGGTGCGGTGGATCAAATTCGAGGATCTCGAATGAATTTACAAATTCGGTGTCCTTTTCACCCTCGCCCGATGCTGTGATCCAGCTTCCGCCCTTGCGGGCATCAATAACGACGGAAGTTGCGCCCCACCAATCGCGAATCGCGTTTGGCGTCGTGAGGATGCTGAACATCCGCTCGGGCAATACTCCGAAGGGCTCTTCCAGAATTTGACGACGCGTTGTTTCCGGGGGCATGAAAAATTCAGTATTTTTTTGGCTTGAGCGCGAATGCTAATAAAACGATCGTAACTATACTACAAAGCCAGGCGAACCAGTCGCCATATCTTACATAAAAAGTTTGCGTACCGTCGGACTTCGCCACTGACCAGACACGGACGCCTTCTGTGTAGCTCTCGGCCGCGTCGAGCACTTCGCCCCGTTCGTTGATGTACGCGGTGATTCCGACGTTCGTCACTCGAAGCACCGGCCGGTTCGTCTCGACCGCGCGAAAAACTGCGTTCGCGAGATGCTGTCGCAGCACCGGAGTCGGTCCGAGATAGCCATCGTTCGTCATTTCAATGATCACGTCCGCTCCATTGCGAACGTATTCGCGGCTCAATTCGCCAAAGTGCGATTCGAAGCAGATCATCACTCCGGCTTTCGCATTACCAAGCGGGAGCAGATCGTACTCATTCCCGTAAGAAAAGCTTCCGACGAATGCGGGAACAATGGATTGCAGCGGAGCGGGCACGGATTCGCCGAACGGCACGAGGTAAATCTTATCATACTGGGCGATCTCTTTTCCGTCCGACCCGACGAGCACCGCCGAGTTGAAATACTTGTCGTTCGGAGCATCGGGCTCGGCGGAATTGAAGAGAACGCTGACGTCATTCTTCGCCGCGAAGCTGTGGACGAAATTTCTAAATTCCTCATCCTCTTCGTAGGCGAAGTTCATGGGAGATTCGGGGAAGATTACGGTAGTCGGGTGGTTCGTAGATCGTTGATCGTTGATCGTTGTAAGGGCCGATTCCGCGAGCTCGACGTGCTTCGCTCTGAGCGTTTTCCATTTCTCGTATGTCAGTCCGGACATTGGAACGTTGGGTTGGATGGCAACGACATAAGCAACCGCGTTAGGTCTATATAATCCAAGCCGGAGCTCGACTTCCATGGCGACATTTGCTACGTCGGAAAGCACGAAGAAGAAAAGTGCGGCCATGACCAAGATAACCCAGCTCTTCATTCTTGATAGCCACAGTGTTGCAATCGCGCTAACGCTCACAACCAAAGCGGATACCAAAAGTACGCCTCCTGCGGATGCGGCGGACAGTGTTGTGACGCGAAACGCTTGCGAATACCCGATTGCATTCCAGTTATTCCCCGTCAGCCAATAGCGCAGAAATTCGGAGAAAACCCATACGAACGGCGCAGCGAGGATCGCGATGTTTCCGAATCGCTTGAGCAGAATCGAAAAGATCGCAGCAAAGATTCCCGGGAAGATTCCGACGATGCCCGTGACACACAACAAAAGCAGGTAGGCGACGATCGGCGGAAATCCAGCGTAGGTGATCGGGGCGAATGTCAGCCACCAACACGTGCCGGTGAAAAAAACAAAGCCCCAGAGCCATCCCAGAACGAACGACCGCACTACGGATTCTTTCTCACGCTCGATTGCCAAGAACAGAGGTATCAGACCAAACCACGCGAGAAGCCAATATTCAAAATCCGGGAATGCGAGGATCAACAGTACGGCCGAGAGGATCGAGAGAACGGCGTTTTTCCACGACGGCAAGCACCGCTTTAGTCTCGGCAATTTCATGCCGATAGTGTAACAAACGGACTTGAGCCCAGGCATCCTTGCATGCAATGTCGCGGGTTTCGCGGCGTCGTGCCCTTGTCATCTCGAACGACAATCGCTTGTTCGTGCTTCGCGCTCATGCAGGCAAGGATGCCTTCGCCCCAGTCGCGCCTGTGCCGGTCCCCGTCAACTCGACCATCATCCGATCAGATAGCCTTCAAATTGATCGAACCCTTAAGCGCCCTGCACAAATTTTGTCATGGACGAAATGACGGATTTTGTCATCCAAGCGGCCCTCCGGCAGTTCTTCTGTCAAATTGAAATGTATCGCCGGGAAGGGTCGGTCAACGGCGACGCAATTTGAATGGACGGCTGATTCCGATTATCAGGCCTAGATTTTATCGAGTTTAAAAGTGGGTGAGCCCGGTCGGTGTCGACCGGGCTCATATTAGGAAGGACAACTGAAGGAACGCTCGGAAGGTGATCAAGCACAGTGGCAAACCGCGCTCGGAGAAGTGTTGGCGGCGGGGTCTCGATATTGTTATCAAGCTAGCCGCTGTCCTATTAGCATCTGCCGTGCCACAGCAATAGTCCCGGGTCCCGGGTCCCGGGTCTCAAGTCTGCCTACTACTCAAACTGTTGCTCTATCTATGGTTAATGGATCGCGATGTGATTCTCGAGGCGCTTAAGGTAGGACATGGGACGTGGGACGTGGGCCTTGGGACTTACACTATTTGGAACATCGGTCTGCTTGCCGCTGCAAAGCGATCGCGTCCTGGTTATTTGAATCTATCTCCATCGCCGATGCCGAATAGTTTTTTACCTGCAGGCATTCGCCGCGTTCGAGATAGATCTTGCCCAGCGAAACGTGCGCGTCGATCTGTCGGTTGTCCCAGAAGATCGCGGTTTTAAATGAGCTGACCGCCTGATCGAGATCTCCGCGACGAAGATGTATTTTTCCAAGTATCAAGTAACTCTCGGCACTCATCGGCTCGCCGGCAAGCACGCGCCGGAGCACCGTCATCGCTTCGTCGTCATTGCCGTTCTTGTAATGTGTCCGAGCCTGCGTCAGTAGGTTCTCGGTCTCGCTGACCGAGGTCTGAACGGGAGCGCTGCTGCGACGGCTAAGCACGACGCTGACGAAATCTTTGCGCTGCGGCTGCTCGACCCGGAGCGGGACGCCGGCGATCGTCTTCGACTTCAGCCATTCTTTCTCGAGATTTGCGTACCGGTTTCCGGAGGTTAAAAAAGTGCGAGCCTGATTATCGATCACCGCTGCAGCGGTTGTGTCGTTTTGCTGTACAAGGGCTTTCGAGAGCACGTAATACGCTTCACCATCGGTCGGTCTAGCCGCAATGATCGGGCGAAACTGTGCGGCTGCCTCGGGAAAGGCGTCCTGCAAAAACAGAGCGATACCATAATTGAATCGGATGTTCAGGTCTTCCGGCGAAGACTCCGCCGCCTTTTTCAAAAGATCGAGACCCTCAGTTAACAGAGCTGCCGACTTCCCTTCGTTTTTCTTTTCAGCACGCGCTGCCTGGACCGCGATGGCACCCAGCGTGTTATAGACACTCGTCAGTTTAAGGTCCTCAGCAAGCGGCCGCAGCACGCCGAGCGCCTGGTCGTAATTCGATTGCTGCCACTTGATCAAGCCGATGTAGAAAGACGCCTCGGCAAAGCTCTCGTCATTGCACTGCGCGAGCTTGTTCTCATTTTTCGCCCTATCTTTGCACTGTTGATTTGCGTTGATGACGCGCTCGAATGAATCGACCGCTTCCGAGAATTTTCGTTGGCCGAGATACAGATGTCCGAGCTCAAGAGCAGCGTCGGCGAAGGTTCCGTCCGGCGTTACATCCTGATAAAGCCTGAGCGAATTTCTGAAATAATTCTCTCGTGCCTCGGCCGCCGGAGTGAGCAGTCCTTTGATGTACGCCTCGAACGCTCGCGCCGGAACCTTGTTCGCCGATTCGATCAACTGATTTTGTGAAAACGGCAAGGCTTTGTCGCGCTGGTAGAGGATCTGATATGCGACCTGCCCCTGCATCGTCTGCAGGTTGCCAAGCGCATCATTCAAAATGATGTCGCGCTGGATCTGCCGTCCGTCGACCACTTCGCTCAGAAACCGGCCCTCATTAACACGAACAATTTTCGCGGTAAGATTCAATGTCGCTGCGGTGTCGCCCTGTGCGGGCACTATGGTGTACTTGCCGGATACGAGCAGGGTCGCCCCGCTCTCGCGGGCCAACTTGAGCGACGTTGCGAGGCTCGGCAGGTTAGTCAACGGGATCCGCAGGCGTTGCTGGATGATCTTTCGTTCGCTATTCGAAACAACGTTGAGAGCCGGGAGCTTTAGCAGCTCTGACAGCGACAGCGCAAAGCTTTCGCCTACCCAGTTGAATTCGGGCTTATCCGACGTATTTTCGAAAGGTAGTACCATTACGACGTCGGTCGCTCGCTGGGCCTGAACCAAGTTCAGTCCGCCGAGCAGTGTCGAGACAGTCAATAGATAAACGATCTTTTTCAGCATTAATTTACCCGCAAAACAAAAAATTCGCTTGAGTTGCAAGCGAATCGACTTAACTGCTCTGATGCGAAGAACGTTTGAAAAGATGGTAACCGGTACGGGATTTGAACCCGTGTTGCCGCCGTGAAAGGGCGGTGTCCTAACCCCTAGACGAACCGGTCGTGTCGAACGCAGGGCGAATTGTAAGAATATAGACTGGTAATTTCGTTGTCAAACTTGAATCCGAAAGCCGATTTCCATAAATTCAATCCTATTAATATGTTTCTGTTAACCCGCCCAACCGATGCCCGTATCGACGAATTTCTGAGCAC